>CAIYPC010000482.1 GCA_903927975.1 uncultured Bacteroidota bacterium
GTACGATAAACGGAAAGAAATCTCATTTCCTTGGGCTCGCTATAAAACCTATCAACCTCAGCGATATTGATAAAATTGAATTGCAGAAACATTGAATTTGACGAACAACATTTCCGCGAGAAAAAACGATACGCAATGAATCCAAAGGTTGCTGATCAACAAACTTCAACATTATCTTTTTATCATCCGTAAATTTATGATGCACTATATTTAATATGCATCTTAAACTAAAGCAAGCTATATGATAAATAATAATGAAGCTTTATCAAAATCATCAAGACGAAATTTTTTAAAGCTCAGTGGCTCTTATGTTCTTGGAGCTTCTTTCCTTCCTACAATTCCTTTTTTGAATGAGGAGAAAGCAAAAGCCGGAAAACTCTCCGTTCAATTATATACAGTAAGAAATGAGATCGTAAAAGATATTGCGGGAACATTGAAGCGTGTTCGTGAAATTGGTTTTCATTATGTGGAAACAGCTTTCTGGCCAAAAGAAATCAGCATCACGGAAGCTGCGAAGCATATTAAAAACGCAGGGCTTAAAGTATCGAGCTGTCATGTTGAATTGCCCATTGGAAATAACAGACAAATAATGCTCGACACTGCTGCAGCTTTCGGATCAAAGAAAATGATTTGGCATGGATGGCCGGAAGATAAAAGATACAGCTCATTACCAGGGACGATGAAATTGGTGGCTATTTATAATGAAGCATCAAAGTTTGCTAAATTAAACGGCTTGCAATTCGGTCTTCATAATCATTGGTGGGAATATAGAAATAAAGTAGGGGGTAGGTTTGTTTATGAAGTGCTTTTAGAGAATGTAGATAAAGATATTTTCTTTGAGATAGATACTTATTGGGTTAAAGTTGCGGGACATAATCCTGCAGACATCGTAAAAAAATTTGGAAGTCGTGCAAAACTGCTTCATATTAAAGATGGCCCTGCGCAATTCAATAATTCATTATTGAGTGATAACCCTGATCCAATGACGCCTGTTGGAAAGGGAACACAGAATTTTCCTGCAATAGTAAAAGCTGCCAATGGAAACACAGAATGGCTAGTTGTTGAAATGGATAAAACTGCGATTGATGTTTTTGATGCATTGAAACAGAGCTATGATTATTTGGTAACAAACAAAATGGTTGTGGTCGAGTGAATGTTTAAAATTAATAAAACAAAGAGATGGAAAGCAAATTGATAGGCACATGGACTCTTGTCTCTCTTGAAATACATAAAGGCAATGGAGTAGTATTTTATCCTTTTGGAAAAGATGTGACAGGAATATTAATCTATACATCTTCCGGAAGTTTTAGTGCACAGTTAATGTGCAACAATCGCCCGTTGTTTAAAAGTGAAGATCAGATGAAAGGAACAGCAGAAGAAATAGAAATTAATTTTAGAAATGTGATATCGTATTTTGGTCACTATACTTTTAACGAAGATGAAAATATAGTTGTGCATCATGTTGAAGGATCATTATTTCCTAATTGGCAAGGAACCGCCATGAAAAGATTTGCAAAATTCAAAAATGATGAAATGGAATTATCAACTGAGCCAACAACATGGGGAGGAGAAAGTTCTGTTGGTGTGATCATTTGGAAAGCTTTATAATATGATTCTTTTAGTTTTCATAAATTTCTTTTTCTCTTCAACTAGCCACAATGGAGCATTTAAAAACTTGCAACATGCTTCCAATAAACAAACTTATAACGATACGATTCCAAATTGGATTACACATTTATATGAAAAAGACAGTATTGAATTTACAAGTGACGGAACAACTACCGTAATATTTTTCAAAAGACTCACAGATAGTACTTCATATTGTTTATTTGAGTTAAGCACTGGAGTTTGCCTTCAAACATATGTTGCAACACAAAAATATGAACAGAAATATAAGTATTTGAATATTGGAGAAGAATGTGATGAGGAGCTTTCCTATCCTGAGTATTCACAGTTAACATACAAACATGATTCTGTTTCAAAAGCTATTTTCCTGACTTTTGACACAGAAAAAGCAAGCGCAAAATATCTAATAAAATTTCAAAATAGGATGGTCTTTAAAAAAGGATATGATATGGACAATGTCAAGAGAATACATTATTTTATA
>CAIYPC010000483.1 GCA_903927975.1 uncultured Bacteroidota bacterium
CTTGTACAAATTTCACTCTTCCTCTCAAGCACATTCAATTGTCTTTTTTTAATGTTATCAACTTTTTTATAATTGAGTTGTAAAATAAATTATCAAAAATCAAATGTCAATTTTCACGAATCGCCTTGCAAAAGAAACAAGCCCGTATTTATTGCAGCATGCCCACAATCCGGTTGATTGGTATGCCTGGGGAGACGAAGCATTACAGAGGGCAAAGCAGGAAAATAAGCCCATTCTGGTGAGCATAGGTTATGCTGCATGTCATTGGTGTCATGTAATGGAAAAAGAAAGTTTTGAGGACAAAGAAACTGCTGAATTGATGAATGCAAATTTCATCAATATTAAAATTGATAGAGAAGAAAGACCTGATTTAGATCATATTTATATGGATGCAGTTCAGGCAATGACAGGGAGTGGTGGCTGGCCTCTAAATGTTTTTTTAACTCCCGATGCTAAACCCTTTTATGGTGGCACTTATTTTCCGCCCAGAGCTTTTCATAATAGGCCTTCATGGAAAGATGTATTGACTGGGATTTCACAATCATTCAAAAATAAAAAAGAAGAGATAGAAGCTCAGGCAGAAAATTTGACAAAGCATATTTCCCAATCAAACTTTATAGGACAAAAAAAGTCTGGCAGTGAAGTTGCGTTCGAAAATATTTTCAACAAACAAAATCTTCATCAGATCTATGAGAATCTAATGAAGTCTGCTGATAAACAAAATGGCGGTTTTGGATTGGCCCCCAAATTTCCTCAAACATTCACTATACAATTCCTGCTTCATTACTATTATTTCACAAAAGAAGAAAATGCATTGAAGCAAGCCTGCCTAAGCCTCGATAAAATGATTGGTGGTGGCATTTACGACCAGATAGGTGGTGGGTTTGCAAGATATTCAACGGATCCGGAATGGCTTGTTCCGCACTTTGAAAAAATGCTTTATGACAATGCCCTACTTATTATTGTTCTGACCGAATGTTATCAGATCACTAAAAATAATTTATACAAAAAGAAAATTGAAGAAACCATTGAGTTTATTAAAAGAGAACTGACCTCACCAGAAGGTGGTTTCTATTCTTCTTTGGATGCTGACAGTGAAGGCGAGGAAGGAAAATATTATGTGTGGCACAAAAAAGAAATTGATTCCATATTGAAAGGGAATTCTGAACTGTTTTGCGCATATTATGATATTTCTGAAAAAGGAAATTGGGAAGAAAAGAACATTCTTCATGTTGATATCAACTCCTCTGAATTTGCAAAGCGAAGAAATATTAATGAAGAAGAGTTTTTGCAAATGATTGAAGAATCAAAGGAAAAACTACTAATAGAACGACAAAAAAGAACAGCCCCTTTATTAGATAATAAAATAATATTAAGCTGGAATGCTTTGATGAATATTGCCTTAAGCAAAGCCAGTGCAGCTTTGGGCAATGATGAGTACAAAGATCTTGCGATAAGGAATATGGAATTCTTATTGGAAAAATTTAATGGGAATGATGAACATCAGCTTTTTCATTGCCATACACAGGGGCAATCGAAATTTCCCGCTTTTTTGGATGATTATTCATTTTTGATTTCAGCTTTAATCCAACTTCAGGAAATTACTTCGGACCCATCATATCTTATTCAGGCAAAAGAACTTACAAAATATGTTGTCGAAAATTTTTCTGATGATAATGGCGGACATTTTTTTTATACCCATAAAAAGCAAACTGATATTATTGTTAGAAAAAAGGAAATATATGATGGGGCTATTCCTTCCGGAAATTCAATAATGGCGTTCAATCTTCTTTATCTATCCGTTTTTTTTGATATAGCTGAATGGAAGGAGATGGGAATTAGCCTTTGCTCTTTGCTTAACAACGTTATTGCGGGTTATCCCGCTTCATTTGGGGTCTGGGCAACTTTGCTTCAAGCTATTACGTATGATATTCCGGAAATAGTGATGACTGGCAAAGAAATTAGCGATTTAAGAAAAGATTTTTTGCATACCTTTATACCCTACAAAGTATTTCAATCCGCCACCCGGGAAACAGGACAATTTCCCCTCTTAATTGATAAGGTCATTAACAAAAAAGTGCAAATTTACCTTTGTAAAAATTATAGTTGCCAAAAACCTGTAAGTGAAATTGGTGAATTAATGGTTCAATTAACGAATTTGGCACAAAATAATGGGTGAAGATGCAATAATATGCTAATGGTGGGCGTTAAGAAATTTACTGGCTCGAAAGCTTTGATGTTTAAAAAATTAATTTTAAAATTGTATTTCGATGTTGCGAAAGATTTTTTTTTGCCGAATACCCTTTAATAATATGAAAATGAAAAACCTGACCATTCTCACAGCTATTGCGGTTGTAGTCTTAACTGCTGCTGGATGTGGCAAAGGAAGCAAATCCTCAAAAGGCTTCGACGACGGCCAGTTACATGGCGTAGCTCCCGCAAGTAAATTTAATCTTACAAAGCCACCTGGGATGGTTTACATACCGCCTGGCATGTTCCACATGGGGCCAAGTGATGAAGATATTAACTATGCATTTACTGCGCGTAATAAAGAAGTGTCCATCAACGGATTCTGGATGGATGCAACAGAAATCACAAATAATGAATATCGCCAGTTTGTTTATTGGGTAAGAGATTCAATTGCGGCCACAGTGCTGCAATACGGAAAAGATGTGGATGGGAAATTCCAGATAGACTGGAAGAAAGCAGAAACAATCAAATGGAACGATAAAAAAGTTGTTGAAGGGGTTGACCAGTTGATACTGACACCTGAGAATCGCATTTTTGGGAAAAAAGATATCGACCCAAATAAAATCGTTTATCATTCAGAAATTTTTGATCTGAAAGAAGCTGCAAAAAAATCAAATGAAGGTAAACCTCGCTCACAATTTATTGTAAAAGATAGTATCAAAGTTTATCCTGATACACTTGTTTGGATACGTGATTTCAGCTACTCTTATAATGAGCCGATGACTAAGCGTTACTTTTCTCACCCTGCATTTGGTAACTATCCAGTTGTTGGGGTGAACTGGAAACAGGCTACAGTTTTCTGTGAATGGAGAACTCAACTTTTGAATTCTGCTCTTGATAGGCAAAAGAAAGCTACAGAATCAAGTTTCCGCCTGCCAACAGAAGCAGAATGGGAATATGCAGCTCGTGGCGGTCGTTCACAGTCTATGTTTCCTTGGGGTAACTACTATTTGAGAAATAAAAAAGGTTGTTTGCTTGCTAACTTTAAACCAGGTCGCGGTAACTATCCTGAAGATGGCGCATTTTACACTGCACGTGCCGATGCTTACTGGCCAAATGATTTCGGTCTTTATTGCATGGCAGGAAATGTTGCAGAATGGACGTCTTCTGTTTTTTACGAAGGAGCTTATAACTTCCAGCATGATATGAACCCGGATATTCGTTACAATGCTCAGAAATCAGATCCTCCGCGCATGAAACGTAAAGTAATCCGTGGTGGTAGCTGGAAAGACGTAGGCTACTTTTTGCAAACAAGCACTCGTACTTACGAATATCAGGATACAGCTAAATCATATATCGGTTTCCGTTGTGTGGTTGACTTATCCCCAACACTTTCAAGAACACGTTAATTAATTTTTGTTCCTATCGATAAAATTTTTATACAAAAAGTTCGTTTTTGATTTTATAAACTAATAAATCGAAAACGAATTTTTTTTTCACCCCCTTGAAAACCCATTAAAAACAATTTAAAATTACAATTATGGCTGGAGTTTCTAAATCTACCGAAAGACTTGTTAACA
>CAIYPC010000484.1 GCA_903927975.1 uncultured Bacteroidota bacterium
AATAAAGTTGGATTTTCAAGCAAAGCAATAGCAAGCTGTACTCTTTTATTTTCTCCATTTGATAATTGTATTAACGGTTCATCTAATAATCCGCGAATGTGCAATGCATCAATCCATTCGTTATCAATAAAATTTTCATTTTCAAAATGTTCTTTCAGTTCCTGTTCTACTGTTATAGTTTGTTCCGAATCAGAACTATTGAACCTTTGCTGATAATATAAATCGTTTGTATTAGAAAGATTTTTGAAACGATGTTGTTGATCCACAACAACAATGCTGCTTTTATTATTTCTTTTTGTTGGGAAATAATAATCAATCTTGCCACTATGAAATGTTTTACCCGCCAGCACATTTGCCAACAAAGTTTTTCCGCTACCAGATGGTCCAATGATTGCCCATTGCTCATTTTTATTGATACAGAAACTGATATCGTGCAAAACTTTTGTTCCAGCAGATTGAACGGTTACATTTTCTAACTCCAAAAATTTTTCAGCCATGCGCGAAAATAATGGTTTAAGGTTTGAGGTTGAAGGTTGAAGGTTAGAGATCTTAGATTTCGAGACCCGTTATTCACATTGTTAATAACAGCAAAATGCCTCTGTAATTCGGTTTGATTATATTTGCGCGTTTGAGGTGCGAACCACGGAGCCACAGAAATCACAGAGTTACAAAGAGAGTCTCTGTGCTTCTTTGTGTCCTCTATGACTCCGTGGTTCAAATCACACATCCTAAATCGTACATCTAAAATGGCTGACAAACAAAATATTTTTGAATATAACGAAGAAAGCATCAAAAGTCTTGACTGGCGTGAGCATATCCGTATTCGTCCCGGCATGTATATTGGCAAACTCGGAGATGGCAGCAGCGCAGATGATGGAATTTATGTGCTGTTGAAAGAAGTGGTGGATAATTGCATTGACGAATACACGATGGGCTATGGTAAGCAAGTTGATATTACCATCGACAATAAAATTGTGACCGTTCGTGATTACGGACGTGGGATACCGTTAGGAAAAGTGGTTGATGCTGTGAGCAAAATAAATACCGGAGCTAAATATGATAGCAAAGCATTTCAGAAGTCTGTTGGCTTGAATGGCGTGGGAACAAAAGCGGTGAATGCGCTCAGTAATAATTTTAAAGTGAGCGCTTTTCGTGAAGGCAAAGAAAAAACGGCAGAGTTTGAAAAAGGCATTTTAATAAAAGATAATAAAGAAGCAAAAACATCAGAATCAAATGGAACGTTGATAATTTTTTCTCCTGATGATTCGATATTCAAAAACTTTCACTACAACAATGATTATCTCGAAAATCAATTCTGGAATTATTGTTACCTGAATGCAGGTTTGGTGATCAATTGCAACGGCAAAAAATTTATTTCAAAAAACGGTTTGCTCGATTTATTGAAACGCCGCACCAATGAAGATGAGGTCCGATATCCAATTATCCATTTAAAAGGGAACGATATTGAAACTGCGTTTACGCATAACAATGATTATGGTGAAGAGATTTTCAGTTTTGTGAATGGACAATTCACAACACAAGGCGGAACACATCAGCAAGCATTCCGCGAAGGTTTTGTGAAAGTGATCCGTGAATTCTATAAAAAAGATTACGACACTTCTGATATCAGACAAAGTATTGTTGCAGCAATTTCAGTTCGTGTGGTAGAACCTGTTTTTGAATCGCAAACGAAAACAAAGCTCGGCTCACAATATGTTGAAGAAGGTGGCGCGAGCATGAAGAATTTCATTTACGATTTTCTTGCAAAAGAGCTAGATGATTATCTGCATAAAAATCCTTCCACTGCAGATGCGTTAAAAAAACGCATTGAGCAAAATGAAAAAGAAAGAAAAGATTTAGCAGGCATTAAAAAACTTGCGAATGATCGTGCGAAAAAAGCAAACCTTCATAATAAAAAATTGCGCGACTGTCGCTTTCATTACAACGATGAAGCGACCGGAAAAGACAAAGATGCAATTATTGAAAGGCAAAAAGAAAGTACCATTTTTATTACTGAAGGAGATTCTGCGAGTGGCTCTATCACCAAAGCAAGAAGCGTTGAAACACAGGCAGTGTTTAGCTTGCGTGGTAAGCCGCTGAACTGTTATGGTCTCACAAAAAAAGTGGTGTATGAAAATGAAGAGTTTAATTTATTGCAGCATGCGTTGAACATTGAAGATGGATTGGAAGGCTTGCGATACAATAATGTGGTTTTCGCAACAGATGCAGATGTCGATGGGATGCATATCCGTTTATTATTGATGACCTTCTTTCTCCAATTTTTTCCTGACCTCGTGAAGAATGGTCATGTTTATATTTTAGAAACTCCGCTGTTCCGCGTTCGCAATAAACAGGAAACAATTTATTGTTATGATGAAACGGAAAAACAAGTGGCTGTAAAAAAATTAGGGAGCAAGCCAGAGATCACTCGCTTCAAAGGCTTGGGAGAAATTTCACCCGATGAGTTTGCTCGTTTCATCGGTCCTGACATGCGCAAAGAGCCAGTAATGGTAATGCCTGAAACACATATTCAACAGATACTGGAATATTATATGGGCAAGAATACACAGGAAAGACAGGAGTTTATTATTGGCAATTTGAAAATTGAAGTTGATGCCCCTATATCCCCTGAAGGGGAAAAGAAGGCATCGGCGATATTAGTTGCATAACATTATTTTTAACTAGAAAATGCCCCTTTAGGGGTTGGGGTATGATCCACATAGTTTTCAATACGGCAGATATTGACGCGCTTGCAAAAAGTTTTGAGCTCGATGAAACATTAAGAGGCGAAATCATTCAAATAAAAGATGATTTTGCAGTTGGTCCGATAAAAGACATTTTTTCATCAGAAGGAATTGAAGCCAGAAAACAATGGTGGCGCGAGGTGCTGGCTGATGGCGATTATCACGGCATTGTGGATGACGGCTCGGTTGAAGATGATAACAAAACAGTTGCTTCGCTGACTGAAAAATTACAAAGCGATCCGGAAGAAAAAATTTGGATATGGGCTGCGCAGAACAAACATGACGTGAGTGGCTATTATTGGCTGATGAGCCAGCTCAAAGATTTTCAGGGAAGGATTTTCATTTTATATCTGAACAATCTTCCTTTCATTAATGAGAAAGGAAATATTTTTTATCCGACATGGCTTCACACTATTCCTGCAAAAGAATTTGTGAAAGCAAAAAAATTAGCAAGACCAATAACACTCAGCGAATTTGAAATTGATCCTGATGAGTGGAACAAGCTGTGCAATGAAGACAAAGGCGTTCGGACACTGGAAGGCGGAAAAAAGTTAGCGCAGCATGATTATAACTTTTACGACACAGAATTGAAAAAATTTATTACTTCAAACTGGCTCTCTGCACATAAAATAATTTCCACATTTTTGAACAAGGCAACAAACACTACCGGTGATGCATATCTTCTTTGGAGGTTAAAATTGATATTATCATCTTGTGATTATGATGTACAGGGCGAAATGAAAAAGATGAAAGATTTTGAAGTGAAGTTAAAAGCTGCCCAGCCTGAAACAGAAGCATCACCTGCATAAATATTTTGTATGCAAAAAATTTTCTGCTGCGTTGTATTCATTATTTCGTTTTCAAAAACATTTGGACAAACGACAGGGCAGGAAATTGATGAACTTTTAAAAGCATACAGCAATCAAAATTCTTTTAACGGTTCTGTTTTGGTTGCGCAAAAAGGAGTGATATTATTGGAAAAAGGTTATGGTTATAAAAACGCGACCACAAATAGCTTTAATGATTCCAATACCATTTTTCAGATTGGTTCCATCACTAAACAATTTACCTCTGCTGTGATTTTACAATTGCAGGAACAAGGAAAAATTTCTGTTCATGATCATCTTTCAAAATATATTTCCGACTATCCGAACGGTGATAGCATTAGCATAGAAAATTTATTAACGCATACTTCCGTCATTCATAATTTCAACGATGAAGCATTCATGAAAAACAATGCAACAAAACCAATGAGGTTGGATAGTATTATTATGCTTTTCAAAAATGCACCAACAGATTTTAAGCCGGGCGTAAATTATAATTACAGCAATTCAAATTATATTCTGCTTGGTTTTATTATCGAAAAAATAACTAGCAAATCTTATTATCAAAATATTAGGGAACGAATTTTTCAGCCACTAAAGATGAACCATTCGGGTTTCAATTTTAGTTCTCTGAAAAGCGCTAATAAAGCAACCGGTTATTCAAGACTAAATTCAAAGTACAAAAATATTTCACTGATTGTTGATTCGTCCTTAATGTATGCTGCTGGCGGAATCTATTCAACTATCAGCGATTTATACAAATGGGATCAGGCATTATACACAGATAAGATAATCCATGATTCATCTTTGCAAAAAGCCTTCACGATTTATAAAAACAATTACGGCTATGGGTGGATGATCGATTCAGCATATAACAAGAAAGCGGTAATGCATGAAGGTGCAACTTTCGGCTTCACTTCATTCATTGGAAGGATTCCTGCCGATAGTATTTGTATTATTTTATTGGACAACAAACAATCAAATGGATTGATAAAAATTGCAGAAGACATCAATTCTATTCTAAATAATCAACCTTATGATTTTCCGAAACAAAGAACCGAGATAGAAGTTGACACGGCAATATTGAAACAATACACAGGAGCATATCAATTGACCCCTGAAATAAATCTCATCATCAGTTTGGAAGGTGGTCAAGTATTCATACAAGCATCAGGGCAAGGAAAAACAGAATTATTTGCTGAAAAAGAAAATCTCTTTTTTTTGAAGATGGCAGATGTCCAAATTGAATTCCCGAAAAATTCCATTGGTAACGTAACCAAGTTGATTTTCTATCAAAATGGTCAGCAATTGCCAGCTCTAAAAATAAAATAACAATGAAAACAATTTTGAAACTAGAAGAGCTCGGCATGTTTCTGTTCAGCATTTATCTTTTCAGCCAATTGAATTTTGCATGGTGGTGGTATCTTGCATTAATTTTGCTGCCAGACATTAGCATGATCGGATATTTAGTGAACAACAAAATTGGCGCTGCTTGTTATAATTTGGCTCATCACAAAGGGATTGCGCTTGTTATTTATGTTTCAGGATTATACTTGCATAACGAAACTTTACAATTAGCCGGGGTTATATTATTCGGACATTCGTCCATGGATAGATTCATGGGCTATGGTTTAAAATATAATGAAGGATTTAAGTTCACTCACCTTGGAGAAATTGGAAAATAATGATGAAAATAAAATCGGTTCACCATATTGCAATCATCACAGATGATTATGAAAAGAGCAAAAAATTTTATACTGAAATTTTGGATTTCGAAATCATAAGAGAAGTATATCGCAAAGAAAGAGATTCATATAAATTAGATTTGTCAGTGAATGGAAAATATCAAATTGAATTGTTTTCATTCCCAAATCCCAGCGAAAGAGGATCAAGACCAGAATCAAAAGGTTTGCGGCATCTTGCATTTGCGGTTGACAATTTGGAAGAAGCTGTTAAAGAATTAGAAGCAAAAGGAGTGACCGTTGAAAATATTAGAATAGACGAATACACAAATAAAAAATTCACATTCTTCGCGGATCCGAATGGGCAGCCGTTGGAATTGTATGAGGAAGTGAATGGCGAGTGGTAGGTGGTAAGTAATAGACAGTGAGAAATTCGCTCACAACTTACCACTTACAACTTACTACTTATCACTCACAAGAAGACTAAATAATTATCAGATACAACTCTGCTATGGCAAAAAGTAAAATTATAGGTGAAGATTTTCATCAAAATGAATCGGGCATAAAAGAACAATATAAAACATGGTTTCTTGATTATGCTTCTTATGTTATTCTTGAACGTGCTGTGCCTGCCATTGAAGATGGCTTGAAACCCGTGCAGCGCCGCATTCTTCATGCCATGAAAGAAATGGATGATGGGCGTTTTAATAAAGTGGCGAATATTATTGGTCAGTCCATGCAATATCATCCGCACGGTGATGCCAGCATTGGCGATGCTTTGGTGAACATGGGACAAAAAGATTTGCTGATTGAAACACAAGGAAACTGGGGCGATGTAAGAACTGGTGATGAAGCTGCTGCTTCACGTTATATAGAAGCAAGATTATCAAAATTTGCTCTTGAAGTTGCTTTCAATGCAAAAACTACAGAATGGCAATTGAGCTATGATGGAAGAAAAAATGAGCCGGTTGTTCTGCCCATGAAATTTCCATTGCTATTGGCGCAAGGCGCAGAAGGGATTGCGGTTGGTCTTGCCACAAAAATTCTTCCTCATAATTTTTGTGAGCTGTGCGAAGCTTCGGTTAAGCATCTCCGTGGAAAAAAGTTTGAACTCTATCCTGATTTTCAAACGGGCGGCATGATTGACATTACTAATTACAACGATGGCAAACGTGGTGGCAAAGTGAGGGTGCGTGTTCATATTGAAGAGTTCGATAAAAAAACATTGCTTATTAAAGATGTTCCTTATGGTGTCACTACTTCGCAATTGATTGATTCCATCATTAAAGCAAACGATCAGGGAAAAATTAAAGTAAAAAAAGTTACGGATAATACGGCAGCCGAAGTGGAGATTCAAATTGATTTAGCTCCGGGCATTTCTCCAGATATTACCATTGACGCACTTTATGCGTTCACGGATTGCGAAACAAGCATTTCTCCAAACGCTTGTGTTATTGTTGGACAGACACCACAATTTGTTGGCGCAAAAGAATTGCTTACGACTTCGGTGGAAAACACGAAAGCATTGCTGAAAAAAGAATTGGAGATTAAGTTAGCAGAGCTACAGGATAAATGGCATTTCACTTCTCTTGAAAAAATATTCTTTGAAGAAAAAATTTATAAGGAATTAGAAAAGAAACATGAGACCTGGGAGAAAGTGCTTGATGCGATTGCAAAGGCATTTGCCCCTTTTAGAAAACAATTGAGAAGAGATATAATGCGGGAAGATGTGGTGAAACTAACGGAGAAGCCTGTCCGCAGAATTTATAAATTGGATATTGATGAGTTGAACGAACAAATCAAAGGATTGGATAAAGACATCAAACAAGTGAAACATGATTTGGATAATCTGATTGATTTCTCAGTTGCTTATTATGAAAACTTATTGAAGAAATATGGAAAAGGTCGTGAGCGCAAAGCAGAAATAAAATTGTTTGATACCATCGAAGCAAAACAGGTTGCTATCGCAAACACTAAACTATATGTGAACCGTGCAGATGGTTTTATTGGCACAGGTTTGAAGAAAGATGAATTTGTGGTTGATTGTTCTGACCTTGACGACATCATCGCTTTCACCAAATCAGGAAAAATGAAAGTGGTGAAAGTGGCTGATAAATCTTTTATCGGAAAAGACATTATTCATGTTGCAGTGTTCCAGAAAAATGATGAGCGCACAACTTACAATATGATTTATGCTGATGGAAAAAGCGGCGTTAGTTTGGCAAAACGTTTCAATGTAACAGGAATCACCAGAGATAAAGAATATGATTTAACCAAAGGAGAAGAAAAATCAAAAGTTCATTATTTTTCGGTTAACCCTAACGGTGAAGCTGAGGTTGTGAAGATAGTTTTAAGTGCAAATTGCACTGCCCGCATTAAAGAATTTGAATTTTATTTTGAAGAGATGGAAATAAAAGGGCGCAGCAGCATCGGCAATCAGGTAACAAAATATCCCATCAAAACAGTAAAGTTCAAAGAAGCTGGCAGAGCAACACTAAGTGGACGAAAGCTATGGTTTGATGATACTTTCGGCAGATTGAACACAGAAGAAAAAGGAGAATTTCTAGGGAGCTTTGAAGGCGATGATAAAATTTTTGTTATTTATGACGATGGCAATTATGAAATCACTGACACTGAATTGACACAGCGCTTTGATGCAAAGAAAATTAAACTGATTGAAAAATTCAATCCTGAAAAAATAGTTACGGCTGTTTATCTTGATAAAGAAAAATTACAATACAATATC
>CAIYPC010000485.1 GCA_903927975.1 uncultured Bacteroidota bacterium
ACTCACAACTCACAACTCACAACTCACAACTCACAACTCACAACTCACAACTCACAACTCACAACTCACAACTCACAACTCACAACTCACAACTCTCAACCATTCAACCATTCAACTCCCCACCGCCCCGATTATCCAACTTTTTTACGAACAAAGCAGCTTTAGCATATAAAAATTGTCTAAATTACAGCAACTAAAAGGAACGGGCCAAATGACGGAGGAAGCCATTTTTCAAGGTTGCTTAAAGAATCAAGCCGCTGCTCAGCGGGAACTATACAATAGGTATAGCCCCAAAATGCTTGCGGTTTGTTATAGGTATGGGCACAACCGCGAAGATGCTGAGGATATGTTGCAGGAAGGCTTCATAAAAGTATTTTCACAGATACATACCTTCCAGAACAAAGGAGCTTTTGAAGGATGGGTGAGAAGGATAATGGTACATACTTGTATCAACAATCTTAAAAAGAACAAACGGTTTAACGAGAGCGTTGATATAATTTATGCAAGCAGCATCCAGGTAAGAGAAGAAAGTATCCCTTCAATCGTTCAGGCGAAACAAGTGGTTGAATGCATTAGGATCTTACCGATTGGTTATAGAACAGTTTTGAACTTGTATGCAATAGAAGGTTATTCGCATAAAGAAATTGGGGAGATGTTGGATATTGAAGAGAGCACAAGCCGTTCACAGTACACGAGAGCGAGACAAATGCTTGAAGAGATTCTGATAAGAAAAAAAATTATTCAGAAACCAAAAGAAAAAACAGGATGGCTTAGTGCTATCAGGTAAAATACAGACCTAATCCGAGTGAAGGAGATGCCCTAAAACAATTTAATTGCAATGGAAAGGAATTTTTATAATGAGGAGTTTGAAGATCTTATCAAACAAAAGGCGGGTCAATATAAAATGTACCCTTCTGATAAAGTTTGGAAGAACATCCATGGTTCACTTCACACACGCAGAAGATGGTTCATTGCTGGCATGTTCACATTAATCACCGGAATTTTATTTTTTGCAGGCAAAGAATTATTAGCACCATCAGGACATATCGCTACGATTAAAAAATCAATTGATAAAAACAATACCAGCAATAACAACCTCCCCGAAAATAATGTAGCTGATAACAACGACAACAATCTTTCTTCCCCTAAAAAAATTGCTGAAACACCTATTATTATCACACCTGCGTTTGTGGAATTTAATGCAGATGGAACTTCTTCAGAAAAAACAAACAATGAAGAATCTGTTACTGGAAACACCACAGATTCAACAGGAAATATTGTCGGTTATGTAGAAGGTCAGCCAAACACAATTTCTCAGAATGTTTCTGCTGAAGCTGATAATGATTTTACAACAAAGTGGCGGCAGGCATTTTATTCTCACAAAATTGATGTGGTAGAACCTGGAAAAAAATTATCCGCTGATTTACTGGACAATCCTCCCATAACGCTAAACCCTGCACTGGAAAATACTCAATCTGGTTCATCATCAGGAATGGAGCTTGATAAAAAACAGACGGCCCTTTTGCAAAGCACTGCAATGTATGAATTGGTTTCACCAAAAAAATTGAACAGAAAATATTGGCAGCTTTACATTTCGCCAATAGTTACCTATCGCACACTTTCAGGCGCACCATTTACTACCACAAAATCAGATATTCAAAATGGTCCTATTGCTACAACATCGCAAAATGCCAACCCGAACTTGTACACAAACAACAAGCCGGCTCTTGGTTTTGAGATTGGGAGCAGTGTCCTTTATCGTTTCACAAGAAATTTAAGTTTTAAAGTGGGTCTTCAATTTAATTACAGCAGATATACTATTAATGCTTATGCTTCCAACCCACAGCCGGCAACAATTGCTTTAAATTCAATAAATGGCAATCCGGGAAATACCATTACAGCATTTACAAATATTGGTACCGTTGGAGGCCAAGCCGCAGTGAATTTGCAAAATCAATATTTCCAGTTGTCAGCACCGGTAGGGTTTGAGCTAAGGGTATTGGGGAATGAAAAATTACAGGTGCATGTTGGCGCAACCATTCAACCGACATATCTCATGAACAGAGATTCATATCTCTTAACATCTGATTACACCAATTACACGCAAGCACCTTCATTATTCAGAAAATGGAATGTGAATGGCGCAGTTGAAGCATTCATTTCTTATAAAACAGGTAAGATACGCTGGCAAGTTGGTCCGCAATTTCGCTATCAGCTTCTATCAACCTATACCAGCGATTATCCAATCAACGAAAACTTGAAAGGGTTTGGCATAAAATTCGGCATCAGCAAAACTATCTTCTAAATAATTCAATAAACTTAATTTTGCAAAGCTGTGATTTAATATCGCGGCTTTCTTTTTTTAATCTTATATAAAATCCATTTGCAAATGAAAAAACAGCTTGCTTTTCTTTTTTTACTTTTCGTCGTTTTATTTTCATGTAAAAACAACAAGCCAAAAGAAACAGGAAAAGAGAATGATAAAAAAGATTTTTTCCCTGTTTCGGATTATCTCAAAAGTGAAATTCACTATGTTGATTCATTGCCTTTAGGCATTACCAAATATTCAACGCTGAATAATAAAACAGATACAGCTTATATCAAGTCATCGGAATTTGATCAGTTTGCTAATGATTTTTTAAGCGCCGATCTTAAGCCTGAAAATTTTGAAAAAGAATTTTCTGAAACTTCTTTTATGGATGAAACAACCCATTCGGCAACGTTCACATATTCAACAAAAAACAACAAGCTTGAACTACAGCGTGTGGATGTGCTCGCCAACACAATCGATGGCGCAAATAAAGTGAGCAGCGTTTATCTTGAAAAAAAGTTCCATAAAAATGATACGCTCATCATACAAAAACTTTTATGGAGAACAGGAACGAGTTTTCAGATTGCAACAAGCACACAGATTTCAACTCATCCTGCAATTATTAAACAATTAAAATTAGTATGGGGCACCGAATAGGATAATGATACATGACACAAAATGATTTTCAACATATTGCCCGTTCGCTTCCGGCTCAGCCAGGCATTTACAAATATTTTGATGAAACAAACGATTTGATTTATGTAGGGAAGGCAAAAAATATCCGCAAAAGAGTTAGCTCTTATTTTTCAAAAACTTTCACTACATATAAAACACATGAGCTTGTTCAGCGCATTCATCATATCGAATTCACGATTGTAAATTCAGAGCAGGATGCATTTTTTTTGGAGAATTCATTGATTAAACAATTTCAGCCGCGGTTCAATATCAATTTAAAGGATGATAAAAGCTATCCATTTATTGTTATCAAGAAGGAGCCTTTCCCAAGAGTTTTTTTAACAAGAAAAAAAATCAATGATGGCTCCGAATATCTGGGGCCTTTTATATCAGTTGCAAAAGTGCGCGAGCTTATTCAATTTATTAGAACGAATATCCCACTGCGCACATGCAAGCTTAATTTAACGGATAACAATATACGTAGAAAGAAATTTAAAGTATGTCTTGAGTATCACCTTGGCAATTGCAAAGGACCTTGCGAAGCTTTTCAAACAGCAGCAGATTATGAAGAAGGGTTATCTCAAATTAAAAATATATTGAAAGGAAATCTTGGTCCAGTGATCCAGAATTTTAAAAAGGATATGAAGGAAGCGGCAACAGAAATGAAATATGAAAAAGCAGAAATTACCAGAAAAAAAATTGAGCATTTAGAAAACTATCAGGCAAAGTCAGTAATAGTGAGCAAACATGTTTCTAATGCCGATGTGTTCACAATTGCCAATGAGGATAATATTTCTTATGTAAATCATTTGATGATTGAAAACGGCACCATTATTCAAACACATACCACACAGGTTGAAACACATTTGGATGAGCCTGTTGAAGAAGTGCTTGCTCAAACCATCGTTCGCCTTCGCGAAACATTTAATAGCAGAGCATCAGAAATTATAGTTCCATTCAATATAGAATATCCGCAGGAAGGAATTACTATCACGGTGCCGAAAGCTGGCGACAAAAAAAAGTTGCTTGAGCTTTCAGAAAAAAATGCCGCATATTTCCGTGAAGAGATGAAGCGGAAAAAAACTTTGCAGTTGCATGAAAAAACCGAGGATGAAAATGAAGAGGTTTTATATGAGCTGCAGGAAAGCTTGCAATTGAATGAGCTTCCTGTTCATATTGAATGTTTTGACAACTCAAATTTTCAGGGAAGCTTTCCAGTATCGGCAATGGTATGTTTTAGAAATGGGGTAGAGAGCAAAAAAGATTATCGCCATTTCAATGTAAAAACGGTGAAGGGCATCAATGATTTTGCAACGATGAAAGAAGTAGTTTTCAGAAGATATAAAAGATTACTTGATGAACAAAAATCATTGCCGCAATTAGTGATTATTGATGGCGGCAAAGGTCAGCTCAGCGCAGCTATGGAAAGCATTGAAGAACTTGGTTTGACAGGAAAGATTACTGTGATTGGCCTTGCAAAAAATGAGGAAGAAATTTTTTTTCCGGGCGATAGCGAATCCATCAAACTGCCTTATAACAGCGAAGGTTTGAAGCTGATAAGAAGAATCAGAGATGAGGTTCATCGCTTCGGCATCACATTTCATCGGCAAAAAAGAAGCAAGGGCACTTTTAAAAATGAACTTGAAGAAATAAATGGCATTGGCAAAAACACAGTTGATTCATTATTAAAACAATTCCGATCAGTCAACAGGATAAAACATTTAACTGAAGAGGAACTTTCTGCATCTATCGGTGCTTCCAAAGCAAAGATCATTATTCATCATTTTAAAAAAGAATTGCAGGAAAAAGAAAACTAACGGTCATCCATATCTTTTTTTAAAAATAGCAACAAGTTATGCGCAAGAAAAAGCCCTGCAATAGAATTGCAGGGCTTTTAGCATTGAATTAATATTGTTTATTGAATCGTTATTTGCTTAGGGGCGAAACCACTATTCACTACTTCAACAAAATAATTTCCTTTTGCAAACCCGCTCAATGAAATCGTTGTTTGATCTCCATTGCTGTTCAGCTTATACTGACCAACTATAGCTCCACTCGAATTCATTATCCTAGCAACATTGCTTGTTATGCCGCTATGGGTGATTACAATATGATCAGAAGCCGGATTTGGATATATACTGAACTCTATTGTGCCATTGATTTTTGCAGAAACCGTTTCACTATAAGATTTAGTACCGTTAATATTAACTTCTCTCAACCGATAATAATGAATACCAACAGATGGGTGATAATGTGTGAAATCATAGCTGGAAGTTCCTGTTGTTCCTTTTGATGCAACGGTGCCGAGCGAGTCAAATTTTATACCGTCCAAACTATGTTCAACAACATAAACACTTAAGTCATTTTCTTCAGATGCTTTCCAGTTTAACAAAATGTCCTGACCTGAGGTATTAGCAGTAAGGGTCACGCTCAACGGCAATATCCCTAAATTGCCACCAAGCAGATAGACCTGAGAATAAATCCAAGGGCTGTAAACCTGTCCAAAAGTAACAGCAGTGGCTACATATTGAACCCTAACTCTCACCTTAGTTGCTTTTGCGCTGGTCTTAGGTATTAAACTCTTAAGTTCTATTCCTCCTGCTGGGATTGAAGAATAAGTCATTTGATTGCCGGTAGTGACTACATTGTTAGTAATGGGGTTTCCTTGAAATGGCGTTCCGTTAGGCTCAACTTCCCAAACAAGCCTACCTTTAACTGTACCAAAAGGAGATTGGGCAAAAAGTCCCAAGCCAAAATGATTTTGCGTTAAGTTGTCTGCCGCAATTGGGTTAGTAAGATCAGTTTCGTATAGTTTCATCACATTGCTAGCATTACGCCCAACTGCGTTATTACCATAATATAAATAAGTTTTACCTGTTTTGCTATTATCTACGTACACACCTACAATGACATCACTATAACCATCGCCATTCACATCACCAGCACTGGCCACAGCGCGGTGCATGATATTACCAGCGGCGCCAGCACCAGGAGTCTCAAGAAAAGTGTTTGCTCCTTCATCTGAAATTGTTGTTGCAACTGTAGAAGACAATCCAGTAGGACCACCCAAATAAATATATGCAGCACCTGTTACAGGATTGCCACTCGATGGCATTGTAGCCCTTATGATAACATCGCCATATCCGTCTCCATTTACATCACCAGCGGTTGCCACAGTGGCACCGAACTCATCTCCAGGTGACATTCCATTTAGGGTTGTTGAGGCAGAAGTTGACAAACCACCTGCTGTGCCTAAAAATATTTCTGCAGTGCCTGGATTACCTGTGTTATCTCCAGATGGAGCACCGACAATTACATCACTGAAGCCATCCCCATTTACATCACCGGCACTTGAAACACTTAGGCCAAAATCCAATACGCCGGCATCAGTTAAAGTAACATTCGCTGTTGCATTATTTGCAATACCAGTTTTACTTCCATAAAAAACATACGCTGAGCCGATGCTTGAACCAATATCATTCCCAAGAGTCAAATCTTGTATATCATAGCCACTCCCCAAATTAGGAGCACCAATAATTATATCACCATAGCCATCCCCATTTACATCTCCCGCATAAGCAACATTGGCACCAAAAACAGCATTGGCAGCAAGTCCATTTAAAACAATAGGCACATCAGTGCTCTGAATCCCCAAGGCACTTCCCATATACAGATATGCTGCCCCACCAAGACTGTTAGTGGTGGAAACACCAGGAGCACCTATAATAATGTCCGAATATCCATCGCCGTTCACATCGCCTGCGCTTGAAATAGATTCACCAAATACATCGCCGATATTAAGACCGCTCAATGTTGCAGAAAGCGTGGGTACACCTGAGGAATTTCCTAGATAAACATAAACAGCGCCGTAGTTGTAGTTGGGCGGCCCACCAGGTCCGGAGGCAAATTTTGCGCCAATAAGTATATCACCATAACCGTCTCCATTTATGTCACCAGCTGATGCAACGTCCCAACCTATTTCCTCGAGACCAGGTGTTAAAATAGCAGGACTAGCTGTGGAAAGGCCATTAGCGCTGCCAAGATAAACATATGCAGCACCATTTAGATTGCCACCAGAATATCCAATCGCACCTACTAAAACATCGCTATAGCCATCCCCATTTATATCACCCGCACTTGAAACACTAATACCGTAGCGATCTCCTCCTAGCTGGCCTACTATAGAAAGATTATTTGTGCTTATTGATCCATCTGGGTTACCTATATATAAATAGGCAGTGCCAGTTGCCGTTGAGCTATTTGGCGCACCAACCAAAATATCACTATATCCATCTCCGTTTATATCCCCACTACTGGCAACACTCGCACCGAAATCATCACCGGCGACAGCACCATTTATTGTTAATGCTGCTGTTGTAGATAATCCAGATGAAGTGCCTTCATATACATAAGCAGCACCGGCATTACTTGACACTCCTATAGCGCCAATAATAACATCACCAAATGCATCTCCGTTCACATCCCCAGCACTTGCTACACTTATACCAAAGAATTGATTTGTTGAGGTTCCGGTCAATGTTGTTGATGCTGATGCACCGTTTGCTATCCCAGAGCTGCTGCCAACATAAATGTAAGCTGCTCCTGTATTGCTTGATACTGCTGCTGCACCAACTATGATATCACTATAACCATCTCCATTTACATCGCCTGCACTGGCAACGCTTAAACCAAATCCGCTAAGAAGAGAAGGACCGCTTAGGGTTGCGGAAGGGGCTGTAAGATTAGTACCTAAATAAATATATGCTGCACCTGTGGCAAGTGAATGGAGAGGTGCCCCCACTATTACATCGCTATGCCCATCTCCATCTATATCACCTGCACTGGCAACAGCTATACCGAAACGATCCCCTGCCGATGCACCATTTAAAGTTGAAGAAGCCGATGCACCAGAGATAATCCCTGAAGCACTCCCAAGATATATGTATGCAGCACCTTTATTTGTCGAAACACCATAAGCTCCTATTATAATATCACTAAATCCATCCCCATCTAAATCGCCTGCATTTGCAACACTCGTCCCAAAATTATCATTGGCTGATATTCCGTTTAAAACTGCTGGTGTTGCGCTTGACGAAATGCCAGAAGCACTTCCAAGATAAATGTATGCAGCACCAGTATGGCTTGAAACCCCCTTGGCACCAATAATTACATCACTGAAGCCATCACCATTAATATCACCAGCGCTTGAAACGCTAATACCAAAACTATCTAAAGCAGTAATTCCATTTAGAGTTGTAGCAGGGCTTGCTGACAAACCTGAAGCGCTACCTAAAAAAATATATGCCGCCCCTGCTCCACCTGATACTCCTACAGACCCAACAATTACATCGCTATACCCGTCTCCATTTACATCCCCAGCGCTTGCAATGCTGCCAGCGAAAAAATTATTTGCTGAGCCGCCGGCTATTGCCAAAATTGAAGACGCAGTTGAGCTCAAAGGATCGATAGTAACAGGATAAGACGCATTTTCAACATTTGTGACAATCTCAAAATTATTATTATCAGTCACTTCCATTTTTGCAGCCAACGGCTTTCCGTTAGCATCCCATGCTTTCAGATCGTTATAAACAATTTTGCTGTCAAGTTCCCCCTTACTGTTTTTCTTCGCAAAATGCAGCTCGTTATTATGCACTTTATTCACCACCCAATTTCCTTCAGCCTTCATACTAATTTTGATTTCATGAACATTCGGCGCAGGTTTTTCTTTTATTAAGAAATTCTGACGAACACCCTTCGAGTCATTGTGGTATTGTATTGTATACGCGTTATTGAAATTATATTCTATATTATCAACATTAGTTGAAGTATTGCTGGCTTGATTTGCAGCGCTCAACAATTGCCCATCTGCAAATAAACCACTCACATCAATATTCAATTGCCATTGATTATTAGCTTTTTGATTTTTATCAAATGACTGTAAAGGCTGAAGCGTAAATTTTGTTTGATTATAATTTGCTTTTAAATTTTGCGCAATGTTTGCGCTGCTGAAAATTCTTTTGTCTTTATCTGCTATTATATAGTAAGTAGCTTTTTCTATATTATCCTTAACTGTTTTATACCAATCGCTTTGTTTTAGCTGATTGGTATCAGTGGGCACATTCGGTGCATGAGCGATGTTTTTATGGATGGGTTTTACTTCTGCCATCTTATTTACAATGGCGGTAAAGTTTTTGCTGTCAGAAACTTTTATGGGGTGTGAACACGTATCCTCTTTTTTAGAAAGAACTAAGGACACAAAAACAATAGATGCAGTTAGGATTGCGCTTTTTTTTGCGTAGGCAAATAAACGTTGCCCAGATAAGGGTTGAAATGTGATTTGCATGGTGGTGTAAGCTTGAGTTAAGAATTCGGTAAACTATTCTTTGGTTCGAGGATAGGTTCTAAAACTAAATCAGTTTTTGTAAGATTGGAAGCATAAAGCTAAAATGAAAAATGCAAAAATGCAACCCATCTTTTATCAAAGATTCAAAGAAAATTTTACAGACTAATACAGATAATATCAACACGATGTGGAAAATATGGGCGTAACGGTTTATAAATAAACCTTTTACTTAATAATTATTTTCAAAAAAAAGGGCTATCGAATAAATTATTTGGAAATTTTTGCAACTTTTATCAAGCAAAAATCCCCATATTCCTTAACTTACTTATAAAATATTTCATATGGAAGAAATAGAAGTGCCAACAGAACATCTTCAGGAAGCAATTCATGAAAAAGCTGAAGAGAAGAAAAATGAAGAGAAAGAAAAATGGATGCTGGGTGTAGCGCTTTCAACAGCAGTAATGGCCGTGCTTGCAGCTATTGCCGGGCTATTGAGCGGGCATCATGTAAACGAAGCTATGATTGAACAAATAAAATCGTCTGATCAATGGGCATTCTATCAATCCAAAAGCATAAAGTCTGAAATTGCAGCTTCTACCGATAAAATACTTCATACATTATCAGCAAAAACTGTTGATGAGGATAACAGCAAAAACTTGGCTCGCTATGAAAAAGAAAAAGAAGAAATAAAAAAGGAAGCTGAAGAAGATGCCAAAAGCTCAGAAGCCCATTTGGCAAAGCATGTCACAATCTCAAAAGCAGTAACCATTTTTCAAATTGCCATTGCAATTTCTGCCATTGCAATTCTCACAAGAAGAAAAACGCTTTGGTATGCTGCCATCGCCCTAACACTTGCAGGATCGGTTTTTCTAATTTTGGGGGTGATGTAATATTTATAAAATCGGAGAGTAATTAAATAGCTTGAAGCTTTTCTGAATTTTGGAGCCATTTTTTTATCATTGGAAAAGCAATGTGGAACCAGGCGCTAAATTTTTTTGGGTGAGATAATAGCGAAACCTCAATACCATCCATATTCATAAAGCAATAATCGCTTGCCTCATATTCATTGGGATAAACCTGACCGTCGTAAAATCCGGCAAAAACATGATCAAATTCAAATTCTGTTAACCCATTTTCAAACTCATGCTTGTAAGTGAAATGAAATATTTTAGTCAACTCGGCTGTAAATCCCATTTCTTCAAACAATCTTCTTGCTGCCCCAGCCTTATTTTCTTCACCTGGCTTTGGGTGACTGCAGCATGCGTTCGTCCATAAACCTCCGCTATGATATTTTGAAATTGCCCTTTGCTGAAGTAGCATCTCGTTTTTACTGTTAAAAATAAAAATACTGAAAGCCCTGTGCAATAAAGCTTTTCTGTGCGCATCCATTTTCTCAGCGATGCCTATCTCTTCATCATTTTCATTCACCAAAATTATCCCATGCTCCATAATGTCCGCTTAAATTAACCCTGATTTGATTTTTTCGATTTTTTGTGCCGTGTAATGTTAGCCCAAATAAAGCATTACAAATAAGCAGATTTAATCCTTTACCCTTTTAACCAACAACACACATGGCCTTCTGAAATTTATAAGTAATAATGGAACGAAAACAACTTAAAGTTTTTCAATTTGTGACTTCAATAATTTTCGGGCAAAGTGGATCCTGCTTTTTATAGTGCCGAGAGGCTCACTTAGCATGTCAGCAATTTCATGATATTTGAAGCCGTCAAAATATAAAAGAAAAGGGTTCCTGAAAATTTCAGGGAGGTTATGGATTGCAAGCTGAATATCCTTAACCCTGAGATTGCTTTCTGCTGTGTTTGCAATTGCTGTCTGGCTTTGATTTAACAAAAACTCATTCGGCGAGGAATCAAAAATAGTGTTCTGCTTGGCTCTTCTTCTATAGTTATTAATAAAAACATTACGCATGATGGTGTATAACCATGCTTTTATGTTAGTGCCCACATTATACTTATCCTTGTTTGCAAGTGCCCTGTACAAAGTTTCTTGAAAAAGATCTTTCGCAGCCTCCGAATCTCTTGTCAGTGTAATAGCAAAAGGCTTCAGAAATTCTGCATTATTTACTAAAAGTTGGTTGAATTCTAGAGTTGACATAAAACATGTTTAACAATATCTATTCCAAATTTAAACAAAACGGGATGCCAAGAAATCCATCTTAGCTCTCAAATAAAATTTCTAAAATAAATCGAACAATATCAATGAATTGAACTTTAGATACTATTAGATACGAGAAAGTTTAAATAAAAGTTTACAAATCGCTGACAAATTCCATGACTTCTTGCAGCGACTTTTTGACATGAACAAATTGCGGGTTTTTATTTTTGAATTTATGGCAGAATTTCCCTGAAACAACCAATTGAGTATCAGGTAGTGCAGCATGAAAGTTTGAAAAATACTTTTCTAATTTAAAATCGCAGGTTGTGTGAGTATATAAATAATGTGGAAGTTTTATTTTGCAAACAGCCTTAAGATCATCTACCGGAACATCAGCGCCCATGTACAAAATCTCAGCGCCGTGTTTCTTTAAAAGATAAGCTACGTAAAGCAGCCCAAGTTCGTGATATTCCCCTTCGGGTAAAAAAAGCAACACAATTTTTTCGCGATAGATATGTGTTACAATTCCCTCAATTCCGGCAATCAGTTTTTGGCGAATGATATTGCTGATAAGATGCTCCTCACCGGGGCCTATGTGATTTGTCATCCATAAAATGCCAATTCTATTAAGAAACGGGAAAATGATGTGAAGGATTGTCTTGTCTATACCTTTTGATTGTATGAAACTATCAAGGACATTCTCAAATCTTTCCATATCTAGGCTCACGGTACATTGTATCAGCTCATTTATAAACCTATCCTGTTGAGCTTCTAAAGTTGAAAGTGAAAAAATGTTCTTTTTTACATCTTCTTCGCCCATCTTATCAATGTGAGAAATTTTGAAACCGTATTTAGCCAAAAGCGCGACATTCAATATTTTTTTTAGCTCAAGACTGTTGTAATAGCGGATGTTTGTACCTGTTCGTTGAGGTTTTATAAACGAATAGCGCTGCTCCCAAACTCGGATTGTATGTGCTTTTATTCCCGTGAGGTTTTCAAGATCTTTTATGGTAAAGGCATCCATTGCCTACATTACAAAAATGATAGTGTTTTGTTTAACACATTATCCATAAATCTTAAACTTTGAATAAAATTGTGACGTTGATAAATTAGGTAAGAAGGATAATCTATAACTCTGCATTAAGAATATCACCAGAATCGATTAGCCTTTTAATGATGGGAAGAAAGGGAGAAGAAGCTTCGAGCATTTCAATATGCCGACTATTGTGAAGGTCGGTACCAATAAGGTTATAATATTTTTGTTTGATGAGATATTGAGACAATTCAACAGGAGCTTTTCCGTAAAAACCTCCTAAAGAAAGTATGTTAAGCTGAAAAAGACAACCGGTATCTTTCATCTCTTCATACCAGTGCTTTTGAGCCCCCAAATAAAGATATCTTTCAGGATGTGCAATCACAGGTTGGTAGCCCTTGATTTGTAGTTTGAATAAAATTGCTTTCAATTCAACCGGCTGGGTGACAAAAGAAAACTCAACTAAAATCAGGTTGTCCTTAAACGTTAGTAACGGCGCATCTGAATCAACAAGCTTTTCAAAATAATCATCTAGAAAATATTCTGCAGCTACTTCAAATTCAACATTCAGATTATTTTTCTTAAGCTCATTTTTAACTGCTTCATATCCGGGCAAGATGATTTCCGGCGTGTTCTTATACATGTCCCACATAATGTGAGGCGTCGTAATTATTTTCTTATACCCTAAATCAATAAGCCCATTTATTAGTTGCAAAGAGGTTGCCAAATCAGGGGACCCATCATCAATTGAAGGGATTAAATGAGAATGCATGTCGCAATTCAATTCGCTGAAATCAGCCTTGGTCCTATTCTTTTTTTGAAAAATCGACAACATTTAAATATTGTTAGAAGCGTTATGCGAATTTAATTTTACGCATTCAATTTTGCAAAATCAATTTTGCAAAATCATTATACACTTTTGCAATTCCTTCTTCGAGACCAATTTTTGCTTTCCAGCCAAGCTCTTGCAATTTTGCTATATTCAAAAGTTTTCTTGGTGTGCCATCTGGTTTATCAAAATCATGTTCGATCTCTCCGGAATAGCCAACAATTCTTTTTACAAGTTCAGCAAGCTGTTTTATTTCAATGTCCTCACCAACCCCAATATTAATAAAACCGGGCTCATTATAATTTTGCATTAGGAAAAAACATGCATCGGCCAAATCATCCGCATGCAAAAATTCACGCTTCGGCAAACCGGTTCCCCAAATGGTCACGAAAGGATCTTTATTAATTTTCGCTTCATGAAATTTTCTTATCAAAGCGGGCAGAACATGCGAATTGTTAAGATCATAATTATCATTTGGACCGTACAAATTTGTAGGCATCACCGAAATGAAATTGCATCCATATTGTGAGCGATAGGCATCGCACATTTTAATGCCCGCAATTTTAGCAATTGCATAAGGTTCGTTTGTTTTTTCCAACTCGCCTGTTAAAAAATATTCTTCTTTCAACGGCTGAGGCGCAAGCCTTGGATAAATGCAGGAAGAACCGAGGAACAATAATTTCTTCACGTTGTTTTTATATGCCGCATTGATCACATTATTTTGGATCATCAAATTGTCATATAAAAACTCTGCCCTATAAGTATTGTTTGCAACAATGCCACCAACCCTTGCCGCTGCAAGAAAAACATAATCCGGTTTTTCTACATCAAAAAAATCATTGACCGCAATTTGATTTCGCAAATCAAGTTCTGTAGATGTTTTTAAGACAAGATTATTAAAATTTTGTTCTTGTAATTTTCTTGCAATCGCAGATCCAACCATTCCACGATGCCCTGCTATATATATTTTGTCTTCGCTGTTCATAGTGTCTGTTCCTCTGCTATTTCTTATTCGTATTGGTTTTTAATTTTAAACCCTGATTCTTTAAGCAGCTTTTCTTTAGTGAAAATATTTATATCAGATTCAACCATTTCTTTCACCAACATTTTCAGATCGTATTTAGGCGTCCATCCTAATTTTGTATTTGCTTTGCTCGCATCACCAATCAATAAATCGACTTCTGTCGGGCGATAATATTTGGGATCTACAGCAATCACTTCTTTCCCAACAGTCACAGCAAACTCAGGGTTATTACATTTTTTAACAACGCCAATTTCATGATCATCTTTTCCTTTAAACTCAATTTCAATCCCCACTTCATTAAAAGCCATTCTAACAAACTCGCGGACAGGCGTAGTAACTCCCGTTGCTATCACATAATCTTCTGGTTCTGGTTGCTGTAGTATCAGCCACATCGCTTCCACATAATCTTTGGCATGGCCCCAGTCACGTTTAGCATCCAGATTACCGAGAAATATTTTTTCCTGCAAGCCCAAAGCAATTTTAGCAACGCCTCTTGTAATTTTTCTCGTCACAAAAGTTTCACCGCGCAATGGCGATTCATGATTAAAGAGAATACCATTTGTAGCATACATATTATATGCTTCGCGATAATTAACCGTTATCCAATAAGCATATAATTTAGCAACTGCATAAGGCGAACGTGGATAGAAAGGCGTTGTTTCACTTTGAGGAACTGCTTGAACAAGACCATATAACTCTGATGTAGATGCCTGATAGATTTTTGTTTTTTTCGTTAATCTCAGCAATCTAACGGCTTCGAGTAACCGTAAAGTTCCAATACCATCTGCATTTGCTGTGTATTCTGGTGTTTCAAAGCTCACATGCACATGGCTCATAGCAGCGAGATTATAAATTTCATCAGGCTGAATTTCCTGAACGAGCCTGATTAAATTTGTTGAATCTGTAAGATCACCGTAATGCAATCTGAAATGAACGTTCGATTCATGTGGATCCTGATATAGATGATCGATCCTATCCGTGTTGAACATGGACGATCTTCTTTTGATCCCATGAACATTGTATCCTTTTTGTAAAAGCAATTCACTGAGATAAGCTCCATCCTGACCCGTGACACCTGTAATCAATGCAGTTTTTGCCATAAAATTTATCTTATTAAAAATTGTGAGATTTTTCGAATCGGTTTTGCATACAAAGTAAAGAAATGTGGCTCAAGACCATTGAGTTTCCAAGCGAGCCTGTCTTCTTTATTTGCATTGATCCTGTTTTTGAATGAAGCGTTGCTCATTCCACCTGCACGCATTTTCACAATCACTTGCGGAATGTAGTGGGTTGGTATTGCATGTTTGATCAATATTCGCAACATCAATTCATAGTCAGAAGCGGATCGCAAAGAAATATTAAACAAACCAACTTCATCATACACTTCCCTTCGCACAAAAAATGTGGGATGCGGCGGCATCCATCCATAATAAAAATTTCTTTTGCTGAAATTTCCCGCCTTCCAGGTGCGGACTACTTTATCTAAGTTGTTTGTTTGCACATATTGCAAATCAGCATAGCTTGTCTTTATATTAGAATCAGAAAAAGTTTTTGCAACAGTTGAAATGATATGGGGGCTGTTATAAACATCATCGGAATTTAAAATGCCAATCACATCTCCGGTAGCAGCAGTTATCCCTTTGTTCATTGCATCATAAATCCCTTTATCCTTTTCTGATAGAACTTTTGAAACGTGCTTAAATTCTGAAACAATTTGTAAAGTGTCATCACTTGATTTGCCATCTACAATGATATGCTCGATATCAGGATAATCCTGGTTCTGAATTGAATTTAGAGTATCCCTAACCGTTAGAGAGCTATTATAAGTGGCTGTGATGATGGATATTTTCATCTTCTGAAAACAAGATATAGCGCTACAGCAGATAAGATTAAAGATAGAAAGGCAATAAATAAACTTACGCTGGTATTGTTCTTTTTATTATGAGCAATTTCATTCTCATGGTTTAAGCTATTTGCAGATGCTGTAAACCCATTCTCAATAGCAACTGCTACTGCCGTATTGTTTGTATGCGAAATTGATAATTGAAATGAATCATGAACAGGTTTTCCATCTGAAGAATGGTCTATAGAAATAGCATTAAAATTTTTCTTGCCATAATTATTATTTGCTTTTGCAATCGCTTCTTTTGCAGCAAAAAGCCCCGCAAACGATGCATAAGAATCTGGTTGCAATATGCAATATGCAATCTCAGAAGAAGAAAAATTCATCTTATAAAATTCATCTTCCCTAAAATCATTTGTGCGCGGCATTGCACTTATTTCTTCTATATCAATGCCAATGCTCATTCCACTTTGTACTATGCTTTTATTATCAGAAAGAGTAATTGTTTGTTCAGATAAAGAGCCATTGTTATTAATATTTCCGTTGAGCTTTGTGAGCAAGCTTCTAAAATTTTTTACTTCTGAATAATCCTGAATTACAAAACCTTGCTCAGCAAGTTTTGCATACATGCGGTGAAGCATAATCGAGCTGCTCACCGATGCACGATCAATAGAAGTTGATAACGTAATTTGCTCGGAAGGGATTTTTATGAACGCTGAGATTATTTCTTTAATTTTTTCTTCCATGATCTTAAAACCCTTTTAAACAGCTCTGACAAATATATCCTTCATTTCCTTCTGGAGTAATACATTTCACAAAGCCAGTTCCTCCTAAATCTTCTTTCAATGTTTTCATACATTTAAAACAAGAAATATTTTGATTAAGGCGTGGGTGAAATTTAGATTGATAAGATTCGAGTCTTTGTTTCATCTCATTTAAAAACTGAGCCACCATTTTTCCTTCCGTCACACGATGATCAAATGTTAAGCTCAGCATGCAGCGTTGCAATTTTTCATCAATGGCAGACACACCAAGAATCGCGCTGTTCATCATATTTACCAATGGCTTAAAGAAAGCAACGCCTTCAGAAGAAAGATCGGTGATGGTAAACGTTATATCAGTTAAGTCCTCAATTTTCAGGCTTTCATCCAGATAGCTGTTTGATAAACGCATCACCTCGTCTTCAATTTCTCCAATCGATTTTTCATTTGCAGCTGCAATCTTTAAAACTTTCAATCCTTTATCAATATCAATCGCAAAACCAATATGCGTTTCTTTATAAACGGCAATCGCATCGCCAGTAAAATATGCGTTAAGCAATGGATATTTTTTTAGCAGCCTTGCTGTTTCATAAACAATCACCGGCAGCAAAGAATTTTTTAAATATTTTAATGACTGATTGATATGTGTGAAAATTCCTTCAGTTTCAACAACAACATTTATAGTGCTAGTAAGTCCGGTTGACTGTACTTCACTCAAATATTCAATCTCTCTTTTTTTGTTTGATGATAATTTCTCAATGATTGTTTTTGCAGCATCAACCGGCAAAACATTTTTCTTTTTTGTTTCGGTTTGATTTTTTTGTACAGTAACTTTTTGTGGTTCTTTTTTTGCGATGCCCAAAAAATCTGCCACATCATTCCTGCTCACAAAATCTTTTTTATTGAAAATACTTTTGTCAATGCCAGATGATTCAATCAATCTCACTGCTTCAGATGAATACAAGGTTTCCCCTTCCCAAACAGGAGCGGATTCTTGAAATACAGTTTCTTGTTTCGTAACTGTTGAATTAATAACAGGAATTGTTTTTATTTTTTCAACCTCATTTTCTTCGCTAAAAATTTTTGCCACAATTTCATTCACTTCGTAATCCTTATCAAGCTCACACAAGTATTGAACATACCCGTCTGCTTCTGCTTGAACATCATAAGTAGTTTTTGAAGTTTCAAAAACCATAATGTGATCGCCTTTCTTCACAAACTGCCCATTTACAAAATTCATTTCCACTACAGTAAGGCTCGTATCATTTACTGCGAGTAATGGAACCGCTATTTCCTGCAATAATGCCATTAGCAGAAGTGTTGTTTAATTTCTCTGATTATTCTTTCCTTGTCTGGCAATACGATATGTTCTAATGATTTCACAGAAGGGATTGGAACAGGATATGCTGAAATACGTTTTGAATTTATTTTCATTGTTGCTTTTTCTGCTACAGAAGCAATAAGCTCGCTCCCAATTCCTGCAAATGAAGTGCCTTCTTCAATCACCAATAGCGTTTGTGATTGCTCTGCCGAAGTTGTGATAATATCAATGGGCAACTGCGAAATTAATGAAGGTATGATCAGCTCAGGTTTCAAATCTGTTTCAACAAATATAGTTTCTAATAAAGACCCAACTACTTCTGCCATGCCTCCGTATGCAACAATGGTAAGTGTTGCCGCAGATATTGCAGGACGAATTTTTGCTACCGGAAAAATATCTTGGTTGCGTTGATAGACAAAATTTTTATACTCCTGATGAATGATTTTTTTGCCGTAATCTGTTTTGTTTTCTATCACAACAACAGGATGTTTTTCTTCATATACAGATTGGTAAATAATAGCAGGATCAACAAATGTATTCAGCGCAACCGTTTTCACATTATCGATACCCACTAAAAATTTATCTAAAGTTTGCGAATGTGTTGGTCCATATCCTCTTCTACCGCCCATGGGCGTTCTCATCACAACCGGGCAGCTCACTTTCTTATTGAACATGTGATGGAATTTCGATGCATGGTTCACAATCTGATCAAAAGCAAGCGTCATAAAATCTCCAAACATAATTTCAGTAAATGGTTTGAAACCATTCAATGCAAGACCATTTGAAATTCCAGTTATCGCGGATTCTGAAATAGGTGTTGAAAAAACTTTATCGGGACGAATGAAAGAAAGTTCCTTTGTTAATTTAAATGCGCCACCGTAAGGCGATAAAATATCTTCACCCAAAAACAACACACGCTCATCGGCAGAAATTTTTTCCTGAAAAAATTTATTGATAAGCTCAACTTGTCGTTTGTTGATTGGTTCAAGATCTTTCCAATTGTTATCAGAGATATGTTCTTCTTTTTGATAATATTTTTCTATTGGTAATTCATCTTCAACAATAATTTCTTCGACCATCGAATTGATTTCCTGATCGATGGCATCAGCATACATCTGATAATAAGAAGGCGATTCATTTCGAAAAATATTCAAAAAATCTTTTTCCCTGAACCGTGCAACATCAGCCGGATCACGATCGTCATCACCTTTTGAATGCGCGTTCAACCGATAAGTTTCTACCAGAAAAAAGCAAGGCTTTGTTTCGTTTCTCACAAATTCGATTGCCTCTGCTGCTTTATCCATCAACAATTCAGGCTCCCATGTATCAGCTTTAAAAGTTTTTATCCCGAATGCCTTTGCACGAGCCTGTATATCGCCTGCGAGATTGATATGCTGTGGCGTTGACTGCGCATAAAAATTATTCTCGCAAACAATCAACAATGGAATTTCCCATTTGGAAATAATGTTCATGGTTTCATACAATGCACCTTCGCCCAATGTGCCATCGCCAATGAACACGGTGCCAATAGCGCCATTTTTTTTCAGCTTATTAGCAAGCGCATAACCTGCGGCAACAGGCACTATGCCACCTTGTATCCCATTAGAGAAAAAATTATTATGGCAAAGATGCTGACTGCTTCCTATGCCACCACAAGTGCCGGAGGCTTTACCAAGAAGTTCTGCAATCAATCCCCGCACATCGCCGGTGAAAGCAATATAATGACCATGGCAACGATGATTGGAAAAAATAAAATCCTTTTTCTTTAATTGCCCTGCAAAAGCAACTGCAGAAAACTCCTGTCCAACACATGTATGAACAGTGCCGTTCAACTTGCCTTGTGAAAAAAGCTCAAGAAACTTTTCTTCCACCTTGCGGATGCGAAGTGCTTCCTTGACTATTCTATGATTAATTTTTGTTGCCTGCATGATCAGCTATAAGA
>CAIYPC010000486.1 GCA_903927975.1 uncultured Bacteroidota bacterium
GCGATATGCAAGGGCAAGTTCAGTTATATGATATGCAAGGGAATTTATTGAACGACAATAGCGGCGCATTAATTACACTTGAACAAACAAACCCATTGTCGCAAGCAACTTCAGCAATTGACGGGAGTTTTACTATTCCATCAGTTCATGCGGGCAATTATAATCTTCGCGTTGAAAAAACAGGATACGGCACTATGCGTTTTTTGAATGTAGAGAACGCTGGCGGTTCACCAGCCACAAAAGTTGGATTATTAAAAACAGGGCAGCAATTGACATCTCAATATGATATAAAGAATCTCATTGTTGACACTACGGTTTATCCTAACAATGCATTAAGCATAACAATTATCTTGGCGCACGCACAAAAAATCACAAACCCTGTTTTGCTTTATTTTAATGACTCATCCAACGTAAGCTCTAACAATAATGAATATATTTTTCGTGCGCTTTTCTATCAGCAAGATGATACCACATTGACATATTCTGCATTTGACAATCTGCTTTCAATTTATTCTGATAAACTAGCATCTGCAAATTATCTGTACATGGCTGCCTCATTTGACAATGTAGAACCAATCTCATATATCAATGAAACTGGGATCCAAATTTTTCCATGCGCAGGTAACTTAGGTAATGTGGCAAAAGTGAGGAATGTTCTAAAATAATTGGTTTGAAATTTATGAATATTAACTATAAAAATATTTTTGTTTTGCTTGTGTTCCTCAGTTCTTTTTATGGCTGCACTAAAAAAGCAAATGGTATAGTTGGCCCAACTGGCCCCACTGGAACATCTGGTGCAGATGGAAAAAATAAAGGAAGCGCTATTACAGGTTATGTAAATTTATTTGATCAGTATGGCGAACCGGATTCTAGCAATGTTGGGGTTAATATTTCGGCTCAATCTGGAGATTCAATTGTAAGCGCTGTTTCTGACAGCACAGGAAAGTTTGTTTTGCCAAATCTTTCAATTGGCAGTTATGATCTGCATTTCAAGAAAAATGGATTTGATTCTCTAAAAAATTATGTCATTCATAGTGGGGGGGATGAAGATAAATTTATCGGGATTATTAGATTGAACGAAAGCCTTACAACAAACATTACGAGCGAGCCTTTTAGTTTTACCAGCAGCATATTTCCGAATGATACCAATTTGGTTCTGCAGGTTTATATAAATTTTAGCGGCCCTCCTGCAACTAGGTTTACAAGAAGGGATTTCAATTTATATTTTTCAAGATCTGTTAGTGTTAGCAGTCAAAATTATGACGTTGGTGTTACAACTATTGGTTCTAGTGAAACGGATAACAGTAATCAATATGCAATAACTGAATATCTAGAGAATTTTATTAATCAAGGATTTCATTATGCAAAGGGTGACACGGTTTATGTAAAAACTTATGTGGTCCCCGTTGGTTCTATGTGGACCAGTTGGTTCAATTATGCTACAAACCAAAATGTAAATTATCCTTATTTCGGGGACTCGACCTTGAACTATTTCACCTGGCCTCAATAATTATTTAGCAATGAAATTTATCTTTTTATATGTGTTCTTATTATTTGTAATCCTCTCTTGCAAAAAAGAAGTAGGGGTTCAAGGTCCTGCGGGAGGGCAAGGCAATACTGGTTTGCCCGGTTCAGGCGGTCCAAGTGACACAGGAACTATTATTGGCAATACTGTTCTTTATAATGAATTTTCTTTTAAGGAAACTGATCACAGTGGTACCATAGTTACTTTGATCAGTGGCAATTTTCAGCAAAACGATACCACTGACTTAGAGGGAAACTATCAGTTTCATGGAATTAAAACCGATACTTATGATATGACTTTTCAGAAAAGCGGTTTTGGTGTTATGAAGATTTATGGCTTAACACATATTGCAGGCGGCAATGTGCCAACAAAAGTTAAAGATATCTATCTGTTGCAAATGCCTGAAAAAACTGCTGTTGATAGTTTAGCTCTTTTAGCAAATACTTCTTCGATTGTTTTTACAGTATTTCTTGACACTTCATCAACAACTTATGTTCAAAACTATTCCAATTTCCTTCTTTATATAGGAAAAGATAAGGATGTAGGAATGACACATTATTCAATTAATTGGGGTAGTGGCACTTTTAACCCCGATGGAAATGGTGGTTACACTGCGTTTATTGATAAGGCTTCCTTATCCAATGTGTTTCAGCCAGGAGACAGTTTGTATATAAAAGTCTATTCCTTTAACGGTGCTGTACATTCCACGAATTCTGCAACTGCAAACTATTACATTTCCACGGGCGACGGAGGTTCTTATATTGATCCTGCTACTGGGTTTTATATTTATCCCAATGCAAGCGCAGCCCCAAAACTGCTGGTGGTTCCTTTTTAATGTTTTAGTGAATCCCAATTGTCTTAGCGGTTTACTCGCGCTTTAGCCATGCTATTAATGCATGAAATATCCTTTCAGCTATTGGTTCGAAAATAAAAAATGATTGTAAATGATTGCAGGCTTAGGTAAGAAATGGAAAGCCATTTAAAAATATGTGTATTCGAGTTGAAAAAAAGTAAAGTCGGTTTTCAGTGATGAAACTTCTATAAAAAAATAAAGGGCCAGGATAGAAATCCAGCCCCGTTTTAAAATCCAATATCCTATGAAAAAC
>CAIYPC010000487.1 GCA_903927975.1 uncultured Bacteroidota bacterium
ACCAGCACTTGCATATCATTGCTAACCGTGTCGGCTTCGATGGCAAGACAGTGTCCGACAGCCACAACTATCAGAAAATATCGCAGTATTGCAGGAAGATGGAACAGAAGCTCAATTTAAAACAAGTGCTCAGCCCACGCAGGTATCTGTCACAAAAAGAAAAACTATTAGAACGACATGATATCAGAAAAGACGAGCTGAGGCTGCGCATAAAGCTTTCCATTGAAGAATCACGAAGCTTTATAGAATTTGAGCATCACATGAAACAGTATGGCTATGAACTTATAAGAGGAAGAGGGATTGCATTCCGTGACAAACAGAAAGTATATACTAAGGGGAGCGATGTAGGCTATCCGCTCGCAACCATAGAAAAGAAGCTGCAATTGAAATTATTTCTTTCAAGATCGCTCACGCATGAACAAGAACATTTTCTAGAATTGCAAAGGCGACTTGATAGATCAGAAAAACAAAAACAAGCTGCGGATATTCCTGATAAGCAGCAACAAAAAAACGGGCAAAAAAAACAAGAGCAAAGATCTTATCGAAAAATTGGTGATGATATCAGCGAAGGGAAACGCAGCAAACTTCGACAAGAGCTGGTGCACGAGATCATAATGAGCCCGATCCGATGTGATGAAGAAGTGCCTTATGAATTGAGGCATTCAAAGAGAATGAAGATTTCCCGATAAAAATATTTTAAAGAACCCTATAAGACAAAGAACAATTATGGAAAAAGAGTTAGAGATCTTTATCACGGAACTTTTCACCGGGCAAAAGGAAGCGAATAAAATCAATACTGAAGTGATATCTTCTGTAATTGACCTTGCAAAGAGAGTATCAAGTATCGATAAAAAATTGGATAGCTTGAAAATAGCAATACCGCCTGCACATGCTTCACGAATTGAGCCAATTGCATCCCAGCAGCCGAAAGCTGTAATCCGGAAATTCCAGATATTGCTCTTCCCTGAGCAGGACGCAAAATTATTTTATAAAATCGTTTTCGGCCGTTGGTTCCTGTTGGTGGTCGTCAGCCTTTTTATAATGAGCCTTTATCGCTTTAGCATTCATTGGTCAGATAATAAGAAAGAAACCGAGATAAGCCAAAGCGAAAGCGCAGGAATAGCGAAAGCATGGAATTACTTGTATGGCCATGGGAATTCTACAATCCGACAAAAAATGGACAGCGCGATGATTAAAGGTAATATGGCCAGCTATCGCCGTTGATTTTGGATAAGGCGCAGAATCAAGTAACTTTGAGTAGTAAAATTATTTTTATGGATCAAAAACCTGCCCTCATATTTTTGCGTTTCGGCGGAGCAAAAAAATCGAGTTTTGAAATGAGCCCTCTGGAATTAAAACAGGCAGCTGCATCTATTCTTAGCAGGGCTAAAGAAAAAGCTTTTTCTAAAGGAAGGCCGATTTATTTTGGGGAAGGGAGCAAAGTATTAGCAGAGTATCCTGATGGCCATATCGAAGAAGTAAAAGCGCAATAACAAATATGCCTACTTTATACGTCATCGCTGGTCCAAACGGCATAGGCAAAACAACTTCCTCTTACGACCTTGTCCCGGCAAACATCCCTATCATTAATTCAGACGAGATTGCCAAAGAAGCCCGGACTGCGGGGATAATTTCGGCAAACACACAAGAGTATAGCAATCAGGAGGCCAACAGGCTTATCAAAGAGCAGTTGGAAAAAAACAATTCCTTTGCGATCGAAACCAATCTTGCCGATGATCAGACCTGGAAGTTTTTGGTTGAAACACAAAGAACCGGTTATCAGATCCACTTGATTTATCTTTCAACAGACAAGCAGGAAGTATTGAATTCCCGGATCGCAGAAAGAGTGATTTTAGGCGAACATTATGTAAGGCCTGATATTGTGCTGCAGCGATATGAAGCAAGCCTCAGCCTGCTTGATCATTATTTTGACAAGCCAGATTTTTTGCAATTATTCGATAATTCAAAAAACATGGAGCTGAAAGCAGAAACCAGGCAAGACCAGGTTTTGCACCTTGCAGAGCAGTTGCCAGAATGGATTATCAAGAATTTGGGGCAACATTTCAAACAAGGATTAAATAAGGAGATAAAACAGGAGCTGAATATTAGAGACCTGTCCACTATTGACGAAGTAAGAAAAAGCTATGAACAATTGAAGCAAAAAGCAGAAGCTCTTAAAAATGTCATGGCATCAAAAGAACATGATGCCCCGAGACAATCGCTACAGAAAAAACAAATTGAAAAAGAAACCCCTTCTGAAGAAAATATAAAGAAGCATATCCATCGACAAAACCCAAAAATGTAAAAGGCTCAAACTGTATTTATTTTGGTATGGCCTTCCCGCTCTTGATATTTTTTTTCATTACTATCACTCGACCGATGTGCATGCTACTGCGGCCGCGCGTCCGAAGTATAAAACCGTGCATCTGTAACGGCCTTAGTGCTTCAGCAAGAATGGATGATTGCGGCATGCTTTATAAATTTTCGCTTTTGAAAATTTTAAGCGTATAAAATAAAATGATCGTTTCAGAAAACCGCAATCATCCACCCTTGCTGAAGGTTCTTTTTATTTTCACATTTTAAATCCCCACTGCCATGCTTCTTCTCTCCAAAAGAATTGTATCACGCCAAACTCCATTCATCTGGCCTATTTTTTCTCGAGTGCCGATTATTCGAAATCCTGTTGATTCATGAATTTTAATGCTTGCAATATTTTCTGGAAATATCCCGGCTTGCAATGTCCAAAAATTATGATCCTCGCTTTCTTGTATCAGCTCTTTCAATAATGCTTTCCCAACACCTTTTCCTCTTGCAGATTCATCGACATAAACACTCACTTCTCCTACGCCTGCATAAACACATCTGCCTGAAACTGCCGTCAATGCTGCCCAGCCTATCACTCTATCATTTTCGATCGCGACCAACCTGCAGGCTTTTACATGTGCGCTATCCCATTCTTCCCACTCAGGAGAAGAAGTTTGAAATGTTGCCTGGCCTGTCGCGATCCCATTTTCATAAATCGCTTTCACATGTGGCCAATGCTCAGATGTCATTTTAATTATTTCCATAACAATCATTTTTTAAAATCCCCTTCTCAGCATTTCTGCATATTCATTTGGCAGCGGGCTTTCCTCAACGGCCTTTGCTGCTTTTTCAACATCATATTCAAAACGTATAAATTCTGCCCTTACTGTTTCTTTATTTTCTATGCTGGAATTTTCATTTATCGCCAGCAGCACATAACATCCTTTGGGGTTATTATCTTTTGGTTTTCCAACTGAGCCGATGTTGATTGCATGCCTATAATGATTTTTATTTTCTGCATGCGAATTTAAGATCCTGTGATAAGGTTTGTGCGTGTGGCCGAAACACATAATGTCTGCATCTGCTTGCTCCATTATTCTCAGCAAACTTTTTTCATCTCTGTCCTCAAAAAGATATTCATTGATTCTGCGTGGGCTTCCATGCACTAAGAGCAAATTCAATTTGTCTTCGTTCAACTGGAATTCTACTTTGATGTGCGTGGGCAATGTGCGCAGATATTTTCTTTCATCATCTTTTACTATTGAGTTGGTGAAAGAAATGGAAATTTTTCCCATGTCTTTTTCCGTGTCTGTTTTATAAGCACAACCGCAATCATTGCTCATCAAGCCAATCCCTTGATCATAATTGCCTGCGATAGTTGGTATTTTCCTTTTACGGATCTCATTGATCACTTCGTTTGGCCAAATATTGTAGCCAACTAAATCTCCGAGACAATAAACAGCATCAGGCCTTTTTTTATCAATGTCTGCAAGCACTGATCCCAGTGCCGGAAAGTTAGCATGTATATCAGAAAATAATGCGATCCTCATATCATTTTACATTTGAAACGTTGAAAAAATTTATGATTATTATCTTTTCGTTTGCGCTTAATGCCTTTTGTTTTTCTTCTGCCCACATCACTACTTGTTGAGAACTGTTGTCCAAATAAAAAGAATATTTGGGCAAAGGAAAATCAGCAATTTCAAATCCATGAACATGTTGACTTTCTTTTTGAATTACATAACTGATGTAAGTTTTAAAAGTGCTCATAATATAAAAATTAACTGTTACAATTAATCTTTGTGAGAATCCTCTTTGAGGATCATAAATGCAAGCACGGCAGTTATTGCGCCTGTTATCGGAGCAAAGATGTAAACCCAAAGCGATTGGAAATGCCAACTGATCAATGCTGGGCTAATTGAGCGTGCAGGGTTCATCGATGCGCCGCAAATCGGCCCTGCAAATAACGCTTCTAATCCCACAGTGGCGCCAATCGCTAACGCAGGGACTAAAACAGAATGGTCTTTTTTGTCTGTGCTTGTCAAAATAACAAGCACCAATAAAAAAGTAAGGATGAATTCCAGGATGAACGACTGCATGTTAGAGCCTTTTGGCAGCGTTGCTCCTAAAAATTCATTTGCAGGAAATAAAGTTTTAAGAATAAAACTTGCAAAACATGCACCGGCTAATTGAGCAATGATGTACGGGATAATGTTTTGCCATTTGAATTTTTTTGCAACGCTAAGTGCAATAGTTACTGCTGGGTTTATGTGAGCGCCAGAGACATGGCCAAGCGAAAGTATCATTGCCATAACAATTAATCCAAATACAATTGCAATGCCCACATGTGTTATTGCGCCGCCTGATTCTTGATTGATAACAATCGCTCCTGTGCCACAGAACACAAGCGCGAACGTCCCTAGAAATTCTCCTGATAATCTTTTCATCATAGGATTAATTTGAGCAACATCCCGGAGCGCAACAGGCCTCTGCTTTTTTTTCTGCGAACACAGTGATGCTAAAAATCCCTGTGCCTGATTTTTTGAATTGTTCTATTTCTTCAGCAGATAAATAATTTATCAAAATATCATCCGGCACAACAATGGCTTTTTCTTTTTGGATGGTGATATTTTTAAAGCCGTTCAGTTCAATCAGCTCCATGTAAGTTTGTTTTTGAATTGCTCCTGAAACACATCCAGAATACATCTCTGCAGTCTTGCGGATTTTTTCCGGTAAGTCACCAATAAGAACAATATCAGAAATGCTGAAATGCCCACCGGGTTTTAAAGCACGGAAAATTTCTTTGAACACTCCATCTTTGTTCGGCACCAGGTTCAATACACAATTGCTCACAATCACATCAGCAATATTTGAAGTGACTGGCATTTTTTCAATATCACCTTGCCTGAACTCAACATTATGAAACCCGAGTTTTTCTGCATTCGCTCTTGCTTTGTCGATCATTGCTGTAGTAAAATCAATTCCGATAACTTTTCCTGTTTCTCCGGTTTCTGCTCTTGCAATAAAACAATCATTTCCTGCACCGCTGCCTAAATCAATCACCACATCTCCTTTTTTGATTTTTGCGAATTGTGTCGGCAGCCCGCAGCCTAAGCCCAAATCAGCATCAGCATTGTATCCTTTCATTGATGTGTAATCTTCGCTCATGATATTGTAAACCTCATCAGAGCAACAGCCTGAGCCGCAGCAAGAAGATTGGTTTGTTTCTTTATCCTGTAAAGCAATCTCGCTGTATTTTTGCCTTACCAGTTCTTTCATTTCAGTTTCTGTATTCATGGTATTTTTATTTAGTCATTAGTCATTTGCTTCGCGTAATTAGGTCATTTGCTTTGCGTCATTTGTTTATTAGCTTTCACCTTTCACCTTTCACCTTTCACCTTTCACCTTTCACCTTTCACCTTTCACCTTTCACCTTTCACCTCATAATATTGCAATATTGCGATGGATATGGGCAAATTTTTTTAGCAGCAGCTATTGCCTGGCCCGGC
>CAIYPC010000488.1 GCA_903927975.1 uncultured Bacteroidota bacterium
ATCATTAGAAAGTCTGCAACAACGCCGGTCGAGCCGCGGGACGTCGTGAATTGAGCGATGATTGCAAATATAATTCTATCCGCGCATTTATGCGTCACACATGCTTTTGCCCTGGTGATACGATTCACCAATTGCTCTGAGAGTAAATATTATGCTGTTGGTTCAGAGTACTTGTTATCAGAATCAGTCAATTCCTCAGTAGGCGCTCTCTCAGGCCTATGCGGTGTAGTCACTTTAAAGAAATTATTCTCGATTAAAAGCTTTTGAATGGCGCGAGTTTCTGGATAAACTTTGGTCGCATAATCATACCCCCATTGTGTCGAGATCATTAATCCGCCGGCTCCCAAGCCGATTAATGCGCCTCCTATAGGCATAACAATACTTTTAAGAAGGATCTCTGGCCAAAGAGCGATGATTGGCCAAAAATGATAAGCAAGTACAAGCATTGCAATGCAAATAACGGTTCCCAGCAATGCATATTGCACGTTTTGAAAGTTCGGGAGCGTGCTACCGCGTGGTTGTCCTTGTCGCCAATGAGATGGATTAGTAGTATCTTGATTAAAATGAAATTCCAGGTCTGGCCAAAACTCGCACAGAGCCGTGATTAAGCCTGGTGTCAATGGGTCTTGAGGAATATACATCAAAGTGTCAAGTCTACGGTCTTGAGCCAGCGTGGCGATCAGTATAAATAGGTCTGCACGTTCTTTTTCATTTAAATAGCGATAAAGTTCTGGGCGCCCGATAATAGTCTTTTTATATAAAGGGATTGCTTGCTCACGGGCAAGATAGTTAAGATGATGCAATGCAGGAATCATCAAAGGAAACTGGGTCATGAAGTTATCAATGACAAAATCATCCTTAAAAAACTCTATGTAAAATTGCAAAAGGCTATCTGCATTACTGTTGTCATTGACGCGAAATAATTTTTCCATTTCGGTTTTGAGACTGTCTGCTCCAAAATGAGAGCTGCTTGCTAAAACTCTTAGTATTTCTCTATGGTTAGAGGTAATGGCGATATCCAAAGGGCTGACGCCGAAAATGGTTTTTGCCACAGGATCGGCGCCATTTTCGATGAGCCAGGAAAATAAAGTAGGTTCATTCCATTGTGCCGCCGCGTATAAAATGGATTTTCCGCCTGTCCTGAAGTTCAACAGATTAGAACTATCACATTCATAGTGAATTAAAGCCCGATTTTGTGCGAGATTGTCGGAGAGGCTGCGTACTAAATGGCGCATATCTTGGCCACCTTCTTTCAAACGATAACCTTCTCTAATCATACCTTCTATCTTGTCTTCTTTTGTTCTATTTCCGATAGTATTTCTATGATAGTACAAATAAAATTCATTGGTTGCGATGTTAGTAACATTGCGCTGAATGGTATACAAAAGATAGTCTTGAGCCTCTTTAATCACATCGAAAGCTTGTTCCGCACGGTCTTTATTTAAGGGGTTTTTGTCAGGGTAAAACTTAAGGGCCAAGCGTTTATAATTTTTTTTAATCTGCTCCTCAGTATATTTTATCTCCAATGGGCGGTCATTCGGTGAAAGATAAACAACTTCAGGTAGTTCAAACAATGCTTGAGGACTTAAGTTCTTTGTTCTCCAGGCAATGATGGTGTCGCATTGTTCTTGAAAAGATGCTTGATTTTGCAAAATGACAATCCAATCTTGTGGTTTATTAATTGCGCATAATTTATATTAAAAAACCAATTAAAGCAAGTTAACGAAGAATGCCTCTGTATCGGTTTGCGCATCCGTAATGCCATTAAAAATTATTTTTTATAAATATGGATTTTTTCCAACCGGTGCGGTATGTTGAGGATGCTGGGCTATGTCTAGCCAATTCATTATGCTAATTAAGGATGTATCATGAGACGGACTTTAATAC
>CAIYPC010000489.1 GCA_903927975.1 uncultured Bacteroidota bacterium
TACTAATTATCCCTTCATCTCTATATTTACGGTAAATTTAAAATCATGAAGAAAGCGTTCCTTTCAATTTTGTTGTTGAATGTTTTATTGCACGCTGTTCATGCACAAGATCATCAGTTTGATCCTCCCTGGAATGTTCCACCTGAAAGCAAAGTGAATTTCACAGTTCCTGGTATAGAAAACGTGCCCGATCTTTTCGGTGATATCAACGATCCTCAACTTGTCATATTTTTTGCCGGCAATCAGTTTATGTGCATTGATGATTTGCTTACAGCATTCAAAAAAAAGTATCCGGTTTATCAGCGAATATTTGCAGAGACGCTTCCCCCGGGGATACTTGCCGACCAGATTAAAGGTGGTTCTATAACTATTGGCAATTTGCGCATCACATTGAAACCTGATGTTTACACCGCAGGGAAAGGCGAAATGGATCGGATGGCCAGTTATTTTTCTGACACTGATGTTTATGCATTCAATAAGCTGGCGATTATGGTTAGAAAAGGAAATCCGTTGAAGATAAAAGGGCTTACCGATTTGGGTAGGAAAGATGTGCGTATCAGCATGCCAAATCCCCGCTGGGAGGGCATTGGCAAGCGTATTGAAGAAGCTTATGTAAAAGCAGGAGGCGAATCGCTCCGTAAAATGATTATGGAAACAAAACTGGTTGACAGCTCAACTTTTCTCACGCAGATCCATCACCGCCAATCGCCCATGCGCATTCTATACAATCAGAGCGATGCCGCACCAGTGTGGGTTTCAGAAGTTTATTATCAGGAAATGATTCATCATCCTGTACAAACCATAGAAATTCCTGACAAGGAGAATATCACTGCAGCCTACATCGCTGGCTTATTAAAAGATGCGCCACATGCTAAGGCAGCCAAAGATTTTATGGGATTTCTTGTCAGCGAGGAAGCAAAATCCATTTATAAAAAATATGGATTCACCACTCGCTAAGCTGCTGTTGCGAAGAACTTTATCACGATAGCATTAGAGGATATGAAAACGATCTGATTTTATTTTTCAGGCTTCTCTGCTTCCCTGCAAATTTGTTCCGCAGCCTCGGTCACCCATTTTGGAACAGCTTCACCCGACAGCCTCCAGCCTTCACCTTCCTGATAAAGATAAAATATATATCGCTCTCCACGTTCGTCGGCAACATCTACATGGAATGCTGGTTGGGCAACATTGTTCATTTTAAGAAAATTGAATTCGCGTGCGCGATCGCCGGCACGCAGGATGCGCGTGAACTGCACCTGTCTGTGGAAAGTAGTTGACATTTCAGAGGTATTTAAAAACGCAAAATAAAGGGATCCTCAGAAGTATTTTCGATTATAAGGGAAGATAAGTTTTCCACCATTGCATAAAAAATATTTGCCAGAGGTTTTAGTGCTGATTGTTTATAATAAAGCACTACAAGTGGATGAGCGTATGGAACAAAAAGGTATAAACTCGCCATATAATAAACACTTAGGAAATTATTTAAGATTAATCAAGGATAGTCTGATATGACATAAAAAATCAGGAATTAATTTCTAATAAAATACTTACCTTTAGCGTTAGTAACGTTATACGCTAATATGATTTTATCCTTTGGTTCAAAAGAAACAGAAAAAATTTGGAATGGCGTTTGGGTAAGCAAATTTCCTATTGAGATTCAGGAAATCGGAAGGCGAAAGTTAAGAATGCTCAATAACTCGCAGAATATTTCTGATCTTAAAATACCACCATCAAACAGGTTTGAAAAATTGAAAGGCGATTTGCAAAATTTCTATTCCATAAGAATAAATGATCAATGGAGGATTATTTTCAAATGGGATAATGGAAACGCATCAGAAGTTGAAATAATTGATTATCA
>CAIYPC010000490.1 GCA_903927975.1 uncultured Bacteroidota bacterium
AAACAAAAAGGACTTTTCATTACAACAACATCTATTGGCGGGCTCATCACTTTTCCTTTTTCTTCTGTATATCACGCAACCAAATGGGCACTGGAAGGATGGAGTGAAAGCATGTCATTTGAACTAAAGAAAATTGGTGTTGGTATTAAAACAATTTCGCCGGGCGGAATCAAAACAGATTTCTTAAACCGTTCTGCAGAAATCGCATCACATCCTGCTTATCAACAATGGATGAAACAATTGTTTGCAGGGTTTAGTGAAGATGATTTTTCTTCCGCAGAAAAAATTGCTGAAGTAGTGTATGAAGCTGCAACTGATGGCAAGAGCAAATTAAGATACGTTGCAGGCGAAGATGCACAAGGATTGTATGCACAACGTTTGCAATTGGGTGATGAAGCATTCAGGACGCAAATGGAGCATGCTTTTCTAGGCAATTAATAAACTAACTTAGTAAAGTGAAAAAAGAAGAACATATTCCGCATCAGTTTAATTCGATATCAGACCTCCATCGGATGCTTGGTTTGCCAAAGCCTTTGCATCCGTTGGTGAGTTTGGTTGACAATACTAACATCGCCATTGAAAAAGAACAATTGCCTCCATCGTTCCTATTGAACTTTTATAAAATTTCTTATAAGACCGGGCTTCGCGGTAAAATAAGATATGGACAAAATTATTATGATTTTGATGAAGGCGGAATGGTTTTCACATCACCCAATCAACTGCTGGCAACAGAAGATGATACGGAATATAAGGGACATACATTACTGATTCATCCAGATTTTATCAGGAATTATCCCTTAGGGAAAAACATAAAAAATTTTGGTTTCTTTTCTTATGCCGCAAACGAGGCATTGCATTTGTCAGAGAAAGAAAAATCAATCATCCTGAATATTTTTAAAAATATTGAAGATGAATTGCATTCTTCTATTGATGATTTTAGTCAGGATGTGATTATTGCACAAATTGAATTGATTTTAAATTACAGTAACCGTTTTTATAAACGCCAATTTATCACACGCAAATCGGCAAGTAACAATTTGCTAGAAAAACTTGAAACGTTGCTGAATGATTATTTCAATAAAGAAACTGCATTGATGAAAGGCTTGCCCACTGTGCAATACGTAGCAGATGAGCTACATGTTTCAACACATTATTTGAGCGATATGCTACGTACGCTAACCGGACAAAATGCGCAACAGCATATCCATGATAAACTGATAGAAAAGGCAAAAGAAATTTTATCAATCAGCAATTTATCTGTTGCAGAAATAGCATTTCAGTTAGGCTTTGAGCATCCGCAATCGTTTAATAAATTATTCAAACGGAAAACAAATTTATCTCCTTTGCAATTCCGGCAGTCGTTTAATTAATTGGCATATTGATGACAACAACGGATGCCACAAGAATCATTCTTGCTGCAACAAAATTCGGTTGCACTAATTTTTTGTGGAAAATAAATCATTAGTTGACCGGATCGAGAATTGATGATAAAAAAACCCACGTTCTTTTGACGCAAATCTTTGCTGACATTAATTTTTTGAGAGCAGGTCGTGTGATTTTTTACCCGCAGGGTTGAATGTGAATAGCCGCCGGTGAAACCGGTGAATCAAGATGAGGAGATCAGAACCCCGAAAGGGTTGAATGTCCTGTTGATGCGTGTTTACATATTCAACCCTTTCAGGATTTTCGATGGCGTTCATTATTTCCCCGGGTTACACCCGGGGCTATTCACATTAAAGGCCCTTCGGGCTTTCTCGGCATCACGGTTTTCATCGGCTTGGTTCTCAGGGCGAGACAAATACGATCCATCATGCGAGACTCGCCTGATAGATTAAATAAGTTAAAAGAGCTGACAGCTTTTAAAACTTGATAGAAATATCAACGTCTTAAAGCTGTCACCTCTATACTACAGCTAATGATTTGTATTAAAAGAATCTTTCCGATAATAAGAACCACAAACCACAAACAACAAACCACAAACAAACAATCTACAACCTCACCCTTAATCCCTTCGGATCATACAATGGTCCTTGAACGATTTTGCCCGTGATCCATTTTCCGAATACTAAAATTTCTATAGCAGTATCTTTTTTTGCAAGCTCAACTGGTAAGTATGCAAATGCAATAGATGCGCCGATGCTAGCGCCATAAGCACCTGATGTAACTCTTCCTGAAATTTTTCCATCAACACGAACTGGTTCATTGCTCAATACCACAGCTCTTGGATTATCTAAAACAATCGTCACCAATTTCTTTTTGATTATATGATCTGCCAATGCTTTTTTTCCTAAAAAATCTTTGTCTTTCGCTACAGCAAAATTCAATCCTGCTTCAGCAGGAACTTCATCAGGAGAAATATCTGATCCCCAATAGAGATAACCTTTTTCTGTTCTTAAAGAATCAATGGCTTTGTAACCGCAAGTAACAATACCGAATGGTTGTCCTGCTTTATAAAGTGTTTCCCATATCGCCAATCCTTTTTCAACAGGCGCATAAATTTCATAGCCGAGCTCGCCAACAAAAGTCACACGAACCATTTGCACAGGAATATTATTGATCTGTGTTTCGCGCATACTTAGAAACGGCATTGCTTCTGTTGAGAGATCGAGATTCGTCAATGTCGCCATCATATCTCTTGCATGTGGTCCCCAAACACCAAAACAGGTGAGCGTTGCCGTTATATCTTTTAATGTTACTGATCCATCACTTGGCAAATGATCATTTAGCCACGCCATATCATGACTATGCAATGCTGTTCCAGAAATCATCCTGAAAGTGTTGGCATCAATTTGTGTTACGGTCACGTCGCTTTCAATGCCGCCATGTTCGTTCAGCATTTGCGTGTAAGTAACAGAGCCTGCGCCTTTATTGATTTTGTTCGCACATAGATGTTCAAGAAAAGCAGCAGCACCGGATCCTTTGATTTCGATTTTAGAAAATGAAGATTCATCATAAAGCCCAACTTTCTCTCTCGTTGCAATAGATTCTGTAACGATCGCAGTGCTCCAATTCTTTCCTGCCCATCCTTCAGGGCGTAATGATTCGTAAGAAGGATTTTCATTGGTTGAATAATAATTCACTCTTTCCCATCCTGATTTTTCTCCGAACACAGCGCCATTACTTTTATGCCAATCGTAAGCAGAACTTATTTTTAAAGGTCTTCCTGCTTTTCTATCATCGCCGGGATAACGAATGTCATAATAGGATTCATAATTTTCAACTACCCTTGAAAGGGTATAAGAAAAAGATTTGTACTGCGCACCAAAACGCCTCACATCCATCTCCCATAAATCCATCGTCGGGTGACCATCCGTTAACCAAGCTGCCATTTCTTTTCCAACGCCTCCTGCGCCGGCAATGCCGTGCGCACAAAATCCTGCGGCAACAAAAAATCCTTTTACGGATGTTGGTCCCAAACAAAATTCATTATCAGGCGTGAATGCTTCTGGTCCGTTGATCATTTTGCGTATTGGAGCATGCTCCATCGCAGGCACACGCATGGTGGAGTTGATCATGATTTCTTCAAAGCGATCCCAATCATCAGCTAATAATTTTCCGTTGAAATCTTTTGGAACAACATCTAATAAATCACTATTTAAAAAAGCAGTTGCAGATCTTCTTTCATATCCGCCCATCACCAATCCGGCACCATCTTCACGGTAATAAACCAAGTTGTCAGGATCGCGGAGTGTTGGCAATCTCGCATCTCCTTTCGAAACATTTCTGAAAGCGGAAGTGACGAGATATTGATGGCTCATCGGAATGATTGGGACACGCACATTCACCATACGTGCAATTTCCGGCGTATAAAAACCACATGCTGCCACAACTTTTTCAACTTTAATAGTTCCTTTATCTGTTGTGATAGAAACAACTTGGTTATTGCTTGTGTTGATTGCCGTGACGCGAGTATGCTGAAATATTTTCACGCCCATTCTTTTTGCTTCATTGGCAAGCGAATTGCAAAGAAGGCTGGGATCTAAATAACCATCTGTAGAAAGATAAGTGGCTGCGCGAACATTTTCTGTCGACATCAATGGAAAAAGTTCTTTCGCTCTTTCGGGAGAAATTTCTTCCAATGGCAAACCAAAAGTTGTTGCCCAGCCCACTTGTTTTTTCAATTCCATTTCTCTTTCGGGTGTGCATGCAAGCCTGATGCCACCGCATTCAACCCAACCGGGATCTGTTTCGGAATCTTTTGATAATTTCCTATAAAGCTCTGCGCTATACATCATCATGGATGTGAGTGTAACAGATCCTCTTAACTGCCCAACCAATCCCGCTGAGTGAAACGTAGAGCCACTGGTTAATTCATTTCTATCAACCAACACAACATCGGTTTCTCCTTTTAACGCTAAATGATACGCGATGGATGCACCTGCAACGCCGCCGCCAATAATCACAATTTTTGCCTGATCTGGAAATTGATTCATGGATTTATTTTTGTAAGGTTTCTAAAACTTTTTGATAGCGTTCGCCGCTCAATTCAGGTAATACAGAATTCCATTTTTTTAATCCCCAGGATCTGAAATCAAAATTAATAGGGGAGACGGCTTCCTGAATAGAAGCCCACATCATCCAGCCATAACGCGCAATCATCGACCATGCAATTGCTCTTGCAATTTTTGCAGGAAGATGCTGTTGCCAATATTCATCGCACAAAATAGTAAGATATTCATCATCCAAAAAACTTTCGCTCACAAAATTTCCCATCTCAAATGATGCTTCATTTTGTCCTGAATATTCATAATCGATGATCCAGATTTTTTCTCCATCATCCATAAAGTTTTCCGCGAGCAGATCATTATTACAAGGAACTAATTTTTCAGGATTGGATGAAATGATGTTTTCAAGCTCAATCACCAAAGGCTCCATCTCCAAATATTTTTCTGGAATGAAATAATTATTATCAACAACGGTTTTTAAAT
>CAIYPC010000491.1 GCA_903927975.1 uncultured Bacteroidota bacterium
GATCATCAAATGCACTTCGCAAGGTTTCTTTGCAACTGTCTTGATATGTTCAATCACAGGAATGCCGAAACTGATATTCGGCACAAAGCGGCCATCCATCACGTCGAGGTGAAATCGATCGGCTTCGCTTTCATTCACCATCTTGCATTCATCTTCAAGCCTTAAAAAATTGGAAGCTAATATGGAGGGAGCTATGAGTGCCATTGGTTAATGTGATAATTTGCTAATTGGTTGATATGTTGAAAAGTAATAGCGCAAAGTTAGTCGGCTGCTGAAGTTTGAACAAATCAACTTTTTAACTCTTTAACAAATCAACATAAACAGTTTCCAGTTCTTTAAATTGTGTATATTATTGATTAATTATCGTAAGGCTGTCCATTATCAGATTGGCATATTAGCACATTATCACATCATTTCACTTCTCCACTCGCTTCAGCGCTTCTTTTGCTTCGGAGAAATCTTTGTCGAGCTCAGTTGCACGTTGATAGTATTCTGCTGCATCATTCATTTTTTTCGCTGCTTCATAACAGCGGCCAATCCAATAATACGCATCGGGATCTGTATTGGTAACGGTTACAGCCATACGAAAAGTATTCAGTGCCGCATCATAGTTTTTTTGTTTGAACAAGGCAATGCCTTTTTCTATATATGCTTCAGTGAATTTCCAGTCGCGGCTAATGCAGGAATCAAATTGAATTCTTGCCAATTCATATTGCTGTGTGTTGGAATAATAAATGCCCTTTATAAAAAATGGATCAATGAGTTCGTGTGCGGAATCGAGTTCCAAAATATTATCACAGATAACCACGGCATCTTTATTTTTTGTTTCTGCATATAAATGCGCAAGCTCTAATGCATAAGTATCCACGGGCTGAATAGAAACCGCTTTTTGAAATGAAGCTATTGCACCCATCGTGTCCTTTGCCTGTGCAAGCAGTTTTCCTTTTTCAAACCATGCTTCAAAATTCAATGAATCTTTTCTTAATACTGAATCATATAGCGCTATAGCCTGTTTGGTTCTGCCCGATTGAATATAGACCTCACCCAATAGTCTTTTAAATTCCGGCTCATCGGGGAATTTGTCAATACAATTTAGAAGCAACCTAATCGCATCGGCTTGCCTTCCGATAATGGAAAGATTGGATGCATAACGACGGCCAGTTTGCGCATCTTCTTTTAATTCCCACGATTTTTTGTAATCCGCATTAGCAATTTCATGGAGATTGTTTTGGGATAACATCTCTGCTCTTTTAAAATAAAGCATAGCGTCGTCTGGAAAGCGTTTAATGCTATCCGTTATATCTGAGAATGGCGGCTTGCTTAAAATACCTTCGGAAACATTCTTGTTCTTGTCAGTCCATTTACATCCGATGCTAAAGAACAATACCGAAACAACCAATATGAGATTTTGCTTAATAAAACCTTTCATGTAACAAAACTAAACGTTTTACTTATTTTGCATCGCGTTTTATTTCTCACAGATTTCACAGATATACACAGATGTTTATTCTATTGATTTATCTGTGAAAATCCCTGTAATCCGTGAGAATATTATTTGAACAGCATCAAAACGAACATAAATGAAAAAACTGATTGCTAATTTGTTAATTTTTGCCACTTTCATTATTTCTATCACAGCATTTATTAATAAGCCCGCCATATCAAAACCGTTCCCACCAAAAAATTCCGATACTTTAATATATCCTGCTGAAAAACATTTCGCGAATATGCGGCAATTGACTTTTGGTGGTGATAATGCAGAAGCCTATTTCAGTTACGACGGCAAATGGCTCATCTTTCAACATAAAAATGATAAGGAGAATGTACTCTGCGATCAGATGTATATTGGCAAAATTCCAACATCACCCAATGAAAAGTTTGAGCCAAAAATGATAAGCAGTGGAAAAGGAAGAACGACTTGTGGCTTCTTTACCAAAGATGGCAAGCATATAATTTATGCATCCACTTATCTCGGAGGCGATAGTTGTCCGCCAGTTCCTGACAGACAAAAAATGAAAAGATATATCTGGCCGGTGTATGATACTTACGATATTTTCATGGCTGATTTGGATGGCAAAATTGTTAAGCGTCTTACTGATACAAAAGGCTACGATGCGGAAGCAACGCTTTCTCCCGACGGAAACAAAATGCTGTTTACGTCTATGCGTGATGGTGATTTGGATTTATATATCATGAATTTGAATGATTATAAAGTGACCCGCATCACCAACACATTAGGTTATGATGGCGGTGCATGGTTCAGCCCGGATGGCAAAAAGATTATATGGCGTGCATCAAGACCTAAAACACCAGAAGAAATTGAAGACTATAAAAACTTACTGAAACAAAACCTCGTTGCACCAACAAGCATGGAAGTGTGGATTGCAAACGCAGATGGCAGCGATGCAAAACAAATCACTGATTACGGACAGGCAAATTGGGCACCTAATTTTTTGCCAGATAACAAGCACATTATTTTTTGCAGCAATCATGAATACAAAAGAGGTTTTCCATTTAATATGTATGTGACTGATGTGAATGGAAATGGTCTTGAAAAAGTGAGCAGGGACAATGGTTTCGACGCATTCCCAATGTTCAGCCCAGATGGAAAGAAAATTGTTTTCAGCAGCAACAGAGATAATGGAGGAGGAAGGGACATAAATATATTTATTGCAGATTGGGTGAATTAAGTTGTGATCTCGATTGCGATAGGGATTTCGCTTCGCTCAATTTGTAGTTTGTTGTTTGTTGTTAGTGCGTTACTTTGCATTCTTATCAATAATAAATAATATCATGAATACTTTTATGCTTGCTCTTCACAGCTTATTGAGATGGGGCATTTTAATTCTGCTTGTAGTTTCTATCATAAAAAGTTTTTCTGCTTGGCAGAATAAAAAAGTATTCACAAAAGGAGATAGAAAACTTTGGCTGTTCACTTTAATATTTGCTCACACTAATTTGTTGGTTGGATTATATCTTTTATTGTTTGGAAGATTTGGGATTATTTCAACTGGTTTACCAGAAGGCGTGAAGTTGATGAAAGATAGATTCTTTCGTTTTTATTGGGTTGAACATCCAACAGGTTTGATTCTCGCGATTATATTGATCACACTTGGTTATGGCATGTCAAAAAAAACAGTGAACGATGAAATCAAATTCAAAAAAGCATTCTATTTTTTTCTAATTGCATTGATATTTATTCTTGCAACAGTTCCTTGGCCGTTTAGGGAGATTGTGGGGAGACCGTGGGTTCCAACGATGTAAACAAATTTCCAGTTTGTAGTTTGTGGTTTGTAGTTCTGAGCTTCGGGATTTCAATTCTGATATTATTTTGCAGTAGTGTATTAACTTTTTGGAGAGATTGTAGAAGATCGTGGTATCAACGACCGCTTGGTCATGGGGACTGCAAAAATTAAAATGATAACAAGAAAGAAAATATTTTTTGGA
>CAIYPC010000492.1 GCA_903927975.1 uncultured Bacteroidota bacterium
CAGTTATTTAATATGCCCAAAATTTGTTTTGTAAGATGCGATTGCATCTTCAATAACTTTTATCGCGGTTGTTTTATCACCAAATTCTTCTACCACCACGGTTTTATTTTCAAGCGTTTTATATTCTTCAAAAAAATGGCGCATTTCATCAAAAAAATGTTTGGGCAATTCTTCTATGTTGTTGTAATAATTAATGCCGGGATCGTTCGCGGCAACTGCAATAATTTTATCATCAGCATCTCCGCCATCAATCATCTGCATCACGCCAATAACTTTTGCTTCCACCAAACACAATGGTTGAATGCTGATAGTTGAAATCACTAAAATATCTAGAGGGTCTTTATCATCGCCATAGGTTTGCGGTATGAAACCATAATTAGCGGGATAATAAAAGGAAGAATAAATAACACGATCCAGTTTCAATAAGCCAGATGGTTTGTCAATTTCATATTTTGCACGAGAACCTTGCGGGATTTCAATGATCGCATTAACTATTCTTGGTGCATTTTCGCCGTAGGGAACGCCATGCCATGGGTGAGAAACAGTCATCATAAATGATTCTTTGTACAAACCTAAAATAAAACAGTCATTGTGCAAAGAATGAAATGGAGGAGTGAAAAATGTCAGATTAATTTCATCACGGCAATCCCACAAAAAGTAGCCAAAATTCCAAGCGCCACACTAGCCGCAGCATATAAACCAAAATTTAGATAATCGCCAGCTTTTATTAATGTCACATTTTCATAAGCAAAAGAAGAAAATGTGGTGAAGCCACCGCAGATACCAGTAGTAAGAAAAATCCGCCATTCATGAGATATGATATTTCCTTTTTCTGATAATGCGAAAAATATACCAATGAGAAAACAGCCTAAAATGTTAACGATAAAAGTGCCGAATGGAAATGGGTTAGGATGATATTCGTAAAAATATTTCTGGCATAAATATCTTGCAACGCTTCCGATGCCGCCGCCCAAGCCAACTATCAATATATTCTTCAGCATCATTTGTTCATCTTCATTAACTCTTTCATGTCAACAACCCATTCGCCGTGCACGAGCATTACTTTAACCGTGGTCGTGTCTTTTTTATAGCTGTTGTAATATTTGTATGAAGTAACAGAATCATTCTCCCTGTGAAGATCAAGCACAACGATATCTGATTCTTTATATTTATCTTTTTCCTCTTTGGAAAGATTATCATAGCTGCTTTTCCATCTTTCTAATAAATAGCGATTGGTGGAATCACCAAGCATATAATATTTTGCTTTGTCATAATTGCCATCAAGGGAGGCGCGGATAAATTCTCTTCCTGCATCCTGCGCATCTTCAGCTCTTTTGAATGAGCTTTCATTGCTGCACGCAATGGCAGATACAACTAATAATAGCGTGATTATTTTTTTCATAATGTGCAAATATAGAAATAAAAAAAGCCCGTAGGAAATTCCACAGGCGGGTTAGTAATGTTTCAATGGGGGAAGATTATCTGTCTATAGTTCCGGATTCAATATTTTTATCTTTTTCGTAAGCCCTAATTATTACATGAGTTAAATCAAAGCTTGGTGATTGCTCACTCCTTCTCGAAAGTTTTTTCTGTAGCTGGTGATAGA
>CAIYPC010000493.1 GCA_903927975.1 uncultured Bacteroidota bacterium
AAATTGTATTTCATAATGGCTGCAAATTTATAATTGAGGAAAAATAATTACGCACTCACAAGTTAAAGGAACTGCCCGAAATTACTCCTTCTGTACAAAAATATTTTTGGAGCTACATTTGCATTCAAAATAAAAAAGTATGTACGAATTGAAAATCATCATTGCTAGCACACGCCCTAGCAGAAAAGGACCGTCAGTTGCTTCATGGATTGTGGAAAAAGCAAAAGACTATAAAGAATTTAATGTAGAACTATTGGATCTCGCATTAATCAATTTGCCGATGATGGATGAACCAGAGCATCCACGATTAAAAAAATATCAACATGAGCACACAAAGAAATGGAGTGAAATTATTGATGGGGCAGACGCTTTTATTTTTGTGACGGCAGAATATAATTACGGTTATCCCGCCCCGTTAAAAAATGCGATTGATTATTTAAGCCAGGAATGGTCGTATAAACCTTTGGGATTTGTAAGTTATGGAGGTATAGCAGCAGGTACAAGAGCATTGCAGTCACTGAGATTGGTTGTTTCCGCAGTCAAATTGGTTGCAATAGATCCGGCAGTCAATATTCCATTTTTCGCTCACCATATTGATGAAGATGGAATATTTAAGCCAATTGATTCAATGAATCACTCCGCCCATACCTTATTTCAGGAGTTGCTGAAATGGACACCTGTTCTAAAAGCGATGAGGGATAAAAAGTAGGGATTACGAATTGTGAATTTTAAATTGCGAATTAACTTATAAGTAAAAAGCTCTCAAAATTTTGAGAGCTTTTTGCTTATAAAATAAATTCCTTAGCTTAATTTTTTTGCGCGTCCATAATACCTGTCAATGCATCCCACAATGCTTTTGTTGTGGAAGCACAAGCCGCCTGCGCAATTGCTTTGTCATTTTCATTCAGTGCATTTATTTTTTCTTCCAGCATTGCAGGCTCTGCAAAATCAGTTGCGTGGATTTCAAAATAAGTTTCATCTGCATTCCAATTGCTATAATGTTTTTTCAAACCTTCTAATTTAGAAGCAGCAGTGGCTGGCTGTTGCGCTTCAAAAGCATATAAAGCACCTAATGCGCTTGCATAGTTTTTATAATGCGCTTCTGTTTCATTCACTAGATTTTTTACTGAAGGCAAATTTGGCGCAATTGCATTTGTGCCGAGGCTCGTTGCAAATTTTTGCCAGAGATCATAATGCTCAATTTCTTCCTGAGCAATTGCATTCTCCCCAGCTTGTTGCCAGCCTTTGCTAATAAGTTTTATAAAAGAACCATATTCACCTGCATACAACGCAAGTTGCTCGCGTGTGAGCGTTCCTTCATTCCATGCAAGATAAAACGGGTGCTTTAGCAGACTGTGCTGCTCCAATGTGTCTTTGAATGTATTATTCATGGTTATCAATTTTGAGTACACAAATATAAGGGAACGTATTATTTATTGATTGATTTTAAAAAACACAAACATTCAGCTATGCAAAAGATGTTGATAACAAATCAAGTTATATCATATCTTTAATAACAGACATTAATCTTACTATGATCGTTATCAGATAACGGTAATCCATATCCTAAAAGTCGAAATGTTGAATGGTTGAAAAGTCGAAAAAATAAAACTTAAATTAACGATATGCTTTCCTATCCAACACGCATTGCCCTCATTGCCGCTCTGGGCGGTTTCTTATTCGGCTTTGAAACAGCCGTGATTTCCGGTGCCGAAAAAACAATTGAAAGTTTATGGCAATTGAGCTCTTTTTGGCAGGGCTTCACCGTGGCATCAAGTCTTATCGGCACAGTGCTTGGATCTATTATAGCAGGCATACCTGCACAAAAATTCGGAAGGAAAAAAACATTGATGATGATAGCCATATTGTATTTGATCTCTGCAATAGGCTGTACCATTTCTTCGGTATGGATTTTATTTGTCAGCTTTCGTTTTATCGGCGGCATTGCGGTTGGCGCATCCTCAGTCGTTGGACCGATGTACATTTCAGAAATTTCCCCGGCAAAACAACGCGGCAGACTTGCGGGATCATTTCAATTGAATATTGTGATGGGCATATTCGTTGCGCTGCTTACTAATTTTTTATTTAAAGATCTAGGAGATAATTCATGGAGATGGATGCTTGGCGTTATGGTGATACCTGCAAGTTTATTTGTCATTTTGCTTCGCACGATTCCTGAAAGCCCACGCTGG
>CAIYPC010000494.1 GCA_903927975.1 uncultured Bacteroidota bacterium
CATTGCGAGGCACGAAGCAATCTGATCTATGGATTTCAATCTTATCGAGTTTGTAAGATTAGATTGCTTCGTGCCTCGCAATGACGATCTGAGTAGTCGGCTATTATGATAAAAAAAATCAAAACATTTTCTTAAATATGAAACGCATTATCTATTTTTCTTTACTGATTTTTATTAGCGTAAATGTATTTGCACAATCATTTCAACCAGTTAATAGAAATGCTTCTCCTGAAGCAAAGAAATTATTAAGTTATCTCTACAGCATTAATGGCAATAAGATGTTGAGCGGTCAGCATAATTTCAATCAGAATATGAATCGTTTTTCTGATAGTGTAAAAAATATCACCGGCAAATATCCTGCGGTGTGGAGCACTGATTTTATATGGAATGGAAATAAAGATAACGGACAGGCGGTCGTTGATGAATCAATCAAAAAAAATAAAGAAGGATATATCATCACGCTGATGTGGCATCAAGGCAGACCAACAGACAATCCTCCTTTTGGTTGGAAAGAAAGCATTCAGGGAAAATTAACTGACGATGAATGGAAAGAACTGACAACAGATGGGACTGCGCTTAACAAGCGTTGGCTTGCGCAAATAGATACGGTTGCTGGTTATCTGTTGCAATTGAAAGCGGCGAATGTTCCTGTGCTGTGGCGTCCTTATCATGAAATGAATGGCGTGTGGTTTTGGCGGGGAAATAAAAAAGGGAAAGATGGCATTCAAAAATTGTGGAAGATGATGTATGATCGTTACGTGAATCATTTTCATCTCGATAATTTATTATGGGTATGGGGCGCAAATGGCCCACGTGATATTCCTGCTGACGAAGCATATCCTTATAAAGATTTTTATCCCGGCGCAGATTATGTGGATGTTCTTGGTGCAGATGTTTATCACATGGATTATGAGCAAAGAGATTATAACGAATTGTTGGATGTTGCAAAAGGAAAATTAATTGCGCTGACTGAATGTGGTGAATTGCCGAGCAAAGCAATACTTGATGCACAACCGAAATGGGCGTGGTTTGTGGTGTGGAGTGACTTTGTCATTTTCGCAAATCCCAAACAAAAAGTGAATGAAATTTATAGTCGTCCGCAAACATTAAGTCATGATGATGTGAAGATGCAATGATTATTTTTGAAAGAAAATTTGCTATCTATTTTATTGTATTGGCTAATATATCAGTGCTGTTTCGTCTGTTGACACTTCAATATTTTATTTGACAGAAGATTTTTATCCGATTTTGATTTTGCAAGTTTTAAAGCTTTTTGAAAATGGGAGAGAGCCTTTGCATTATCAATATCCATAGAAAGTTCTCCAAGCAAGGCAAAATATAAATGGTTAGTGGTAAGATTTAATTTCTCTGCCTCCTCGATTGCTTCTTGTTTGCTGTTTGCTTTCGCCAATGCATAAGTTCTGTTCAATGCTGCTATTGGGGAATATTCAATTTGCAACAGTTTATTATAAAGCTGTAAAATGCTTTCCCATTTTTCTTTTGTGTCTGATTTGTTGGTGTGCCAATATGCAATCGCCGCTTCTAAATGATATTTAGAAAACTCATTTCCTTTTGATGAGAGATTCAAAAAATATTCTCCTCTTTTGATAAGTTCATAATCCCAAAGATTGGTATCCTGCTCATCATACAAAACAATTTCTCCATGTTGATTTATTCTTGCATCGAAACGAGAAGCATGAAAACACATCAGTGAAAGCAGTGCGTTTACGGAAGGTTTATTTGTGTATTCATTTTCAGCAAGCGAATAATTCAATCTCGTAGCTTCAAAGCATAAATCCTTGCGCAATGAAATGTTTTGTGATGCAGAATAATATCCTTCATTAAAAAGCAGATACAATGTAGTGAGCACTGCTTCTAATCTTTCATGAATTTGAGAAAGATCGGGAAGTTCAATTTTTACTTTTTCTACTCTTAATTTTTCTTTTGCCCTAAACAATCTTTTGTTGATGGTTTCTTTGTTGCTCAAAAACGCATCAGCAATTTCTTCAATGCCAAAGCCGCAAAGTATTCTGAGCGACAAACCAATCTGCGCTTCTGTTGAAATAGATGGATGACAGATAGCGAACATCATCTGCAATTGACTGTCATTAATATTTTGTTCTGATAAATTTATTTCGAGATCATCGGTGTCAGGTTTTGCGCTTTTTAAATCAGCAGCTATTTTATTTTCAAATAATGAATTTCTTTTCAGATAATTTTTGGCTTTATTCTTCGCAACATGATAAAGCCATGCAGTTGGATTTTCCGGCAAGCCTTTCAATCCCCATGTTTCAGTAGCTGTTAAGAATGTGTCGCTGGCAATGTCTTCGGCAATTTCAATATGCTCAATGCCAAAAAGTTTACAAAGTACAGCAGTTATTTTTCTGTATTCAGTCCTGAATAAATGTGGTATTAATTCTTGTTGCTCCATGATGTTTAAAAACCCTTGTAATATTACAAAGGCTTTTGTTAGTAATTCTATCGCGATTAAAAGGATTGCTGATATTTAATATCAGCCATAACAAACCAGCTAAAAAATATTGGACAATTCTGCTGAAATTATTTTTTATCAATAGACATTTTACTACTCGCCATATATGTAATCGGCAAACCGATGCAAATAACTAAAATAGCAATTGCAATCAGTGCATTATTAAGAACGATTGGACGATGTGGAATTTTCGTGAGCGGAAGCACAACGAACTCCATGAATGCCCACATGAAAATGCTATATCCAATGGCAGTTAAAATTTTTATTTTCAATAGAGAAGGAAATTTTTGAACGAGCCAGAAGAAAAATAAAGTGTAGGACATGGCAACTATATAATGAAAAGCAAGCCCGATAAAAATCATGATTGTTCAGCTGGTATAAGCGTCCTTCCCAAACACAGCGCTTGCTAAATATTTCAAAACAGCATCCGAACCTTTTCCCACCTTAATATAGGTTTGAATGCAAGCGGCGGTAATATCAAGTGTTCCTGCTATAAAACCGGCTTTAATCGCTCTTCCCGAGAAAATATTGCTCATAAAAATCTTACCATTTTGGTTTGATAAAATAAAGTGCAGTTCCATCTAGATCATTAAAGTGAAGGAACTGACCACCTTCTTCATCTCTTGATTTTGCATTGATCAAAAGCGAGCTTAATAAAGATTTTGCTTCATCAAAATTGTCAGTGGTGAAGCCAATGGAAATATTATCAGCACTATCTGTTGCTTCGTTTTTTTTGCCTGGGTGAAGACCGATAATAATTCCAGGAGCTGTTATCTGAGCATAATGATTTCCCCAGCGATTTTTTAATGTAAAGCCAATTGACTCGTAGAATGAAACTGATTTATCCATGTCTTTTACCATAATGGTTACGTTAGATTCTGTTATTGTCATGGCAGTTTGTTTTAAGTTGATGTGAAGGATATGTGTTGAACGAAATGAGTTTTTTTATTCGGAGCTGTTCTGATTTAAAGTTACGAAAGCGTTTGCAAAAGAAAATATTTTTTAGAGAACATCATGTACAGTCACACTTGCCGATTATAAACCTCAAGCTCAATAGAATTCTCAATGCTTGTCAACAAAAAATCTAGTAACATTGCTTATTGATTTCCGGCTTAGTTTTGCCCTCTATATTCTCACCACTTAATAAAATTTATGAAAAATATTTTTCTCTTTTCTTTTTTGATATTGAGTTGTTTTAGTGCCTGCACACAATCTTCCAGTCACATGGATTTTGAAAAGTATAATCCGAAATCTACATTGGTGACTCCGCAACATGTGCTCACGCATGCGAAATTTCCTTTCATTGATGTACACAATCATCAATGGGATGTGCCCAATCAAAACATGACTGAGCTTTTCACGGAGATGGACAACCTAAATATGAAAGTGATGATAAACCTCAGCGGCAAAAGCTATAAAGAATCTATTGGAAGGAATGGTGGGTTTGATGTGCAGGGAAATGATTATCTGGTGAAAAGCTTTCAACATATTGCGCAGACAAATGCAAAGCGGCTTAAATTATTTACTAATATTTCTTTTGTTGGTTTTGGTGAAAAAGGCTGGACAGAAAAAGCCGTAAAAGAATTGGAAAAAGATGTCGCCTCTGGCGCATGCGGCTTGAAAATTTATAAAGATTTAGGATTGGAATATAAAGATGAGAATGATCACTTCATTCGCATTGATGATCCAAGATTAGATGCAATTTGGGAGAAATGCGGAGAGCTTCATATTCCTGTGCTGATCCACGCCGCGGATCCAAAAAGTTTTTGGGATCCTGTTGATGAAAATAATGAACGCTGGATGGAAGTGACCACACATCCTGATCGCAGCTATTATAAAAAAGGGCTTCCATCTTGGGATTCATTAATTACGGAACAGCATAATATTTTTAGAAAACATCCACACACTACTTTTATTGCCGCTCATTTTGGATGGCTTGCAAATAATCTTTCTGCACTTGATAGTTTGCTCACCGCATTACCAAATGTATGTATTGAGTTTGGTGCCATCATTGCGGAGATTGGAAGACAGCCAATCACAGCAAAAAAGTTTTTCGAAAAATATCAGGACAGAATTTTATTTGGGAAAGACAGTTGGGTGCCTGCTGAATACACAACTTATTTTCGCGTGCTTGAAACTACCGATGAATATTTTCCTTACCACAAAAAATATCACGCGTTCTGGCGCATGTATGGTCTTGGCTTAAGTGATGATGAGCTAAAAAAAATTTATTATAAGAACGCATTGCGCATTATTCCAGGGATTGATAAAACACAATTTCCTGAGTAGGCTATGAACGGGTTTATTTTTTTGGCAGCTTGGCGTTGTATTGATTGAAGTAATAAATCTTGCCATCTTTTATCATCCATTTTTCGAACATCAATGAGGTATCGGCTTTACCGCCTTTTGGGTAAGCTCTTTCTTTGCACCAGATATTTACCCAATCTTCGTTCTTGTCGTTAGAGTGAACGCTTTCCCACATATCAATATCAAATCGCAATGAATCTAATTTTTCCATTTCTTTTTTTGCGATGTCAAGCAATCCTTTCGAAGGACCATAATAGTGATTGCCGATCGCATCATCATAAGTAACGGTATCGGCATAATAAGGCTTCATGGAATCCATTTGTTTGTTCTCATACATTTTCCAAACAGTTAATACTTTTTGTGCGTATTCAGGATGAGATGGCACAGTTAAATCTGAAGAATAAATTGCTTTGTATGGGTATATCAAACTGTCTTTAACCGTTGGATTATCTGGAGTGATGGTAGGTTGCGGCGAATTTGTATTGCATGAAAAGAAAACACAAACGATGATTGAAAAGAAGAATATATTTTTCATAATAGAGGCTGTTTTGGGGATTGTTATTTAGGAATTGCTCTTGCAGTTATATCAAATATACGAAACTGCTTTTAGGAGAGCGATTATTAAATCGTTTGAATTTTAAGTGAGCGATAGAAAATTAGCGGCAGAAATTTTCTTTTTTTAATAGCGCCAAATTAAATGTTCAGGCTCTTCTTAAGTATATTTGATAATCATATAAATCAATAATTACAAGGAAATGAAAACAATCATCATAACCGGCGCAAATGGAAATTTAGGAACTGCCGCGGTAAAAAAATTTTTGGATGAAGGATATACCGTAATTGCGGTAGATGGGAAGAATGATCATCTTGATTTTGCAAAAGGAAATGATAATTTGGAATTTCATTCAATAAACCTGAGCAACGAAAGTGACACAGAAAATTTTGTAAAATCTATTATTGCGAATCGTGGAAAAGTAGATGGGGCATTGATGCTTGTCGGTGGTTTTGCAATGGGCAATGTTACATCAACACCTGGCTCAGATTTGCAAAAACAGTTCTCTCTAAATTTTGAAACGGCTTATTTTCTCGCACGACCTCTTATTCAGCACATGCAACAAAATGGTTATGGCCGTTTGGTTTTTATTGGAGCAAGACCAGCAATTAACCCTACGCAGGGAAAAGATTTGATTGCTTATGCATTGGCAAAATCATTATTATTCAAGCTCGCAGAATTTATTAATGAAGAAAATAAAGGAACAAATATTGTTGCCTCGGTGGTTGTGCCAAGCACGATAGACACTGCTATAAATAGAAAAAGCATGCCTGATGCAAATCCTGAAAATTGGGTGAAGCCACAGCAACTTGCCAATGTGCTGGAATTTATTTGCAGTGAAAAGGGAATGCCAGTGCGTGAAGCCGTTTATAAAGTTTATAATAATGCGTGATGGCATTATTATAAAATGCATATCTCTCCTCGAAGATTTTAAGAGGCAGGATTTTTTAATAACATTATTTGCATGAACACATACATTTCTATTCTACGCGGCATCAACGTGAGCGGCAGCAAGATGATTAAAATGGATGCATTGAGAAAAATGTATGAAGGCATGGGGTTTAAAAATGTGCAGACTTATATTCAAAGTGGCAATGTTATTTTTCAATCTAAAAAAACCTTGGCGGCAAACCTTGAAAATAAAATTGCCAAAGAAATATTAGAGAACACAAATTTTGAAGTGCCTGTTCTTGTAAAAGAATTGGATGAGCTGAAAAACGTGTTGAACAGCAATCCATTTTTAGATAAGCGAAAAGAGGACATCAATTTTTTGCACGTTACTTTTTTGTCAGATACGCCTCAAAAGGAGAACATTGAAAAAATAAAAGGAGAATATTCGCCGGATGAGTTTATTATTTCTGACAAGAATATTTTTTTGTTTTGCCCAAATGGTTATGGGAAAACAAAACTGCATAACAACTTCTTTGAAAATAAATTAAAATTGCAAGCCACTACGCGAAACTGGAAGACCATTACTGAATTGGTTAATATTGCAGAGAATTTTAAATAGATGTTTGATTAATAGTTTAAAAATTTTATCATGGTAAGAGAAATGTTATCACAACTTTTTGAAAGAGACTTGACTAAACTAAAAGTTGAAATAAAGGCTTATACAAATGAAACTGATTTATGGAAAACGGCTGAAGGTATTTCCAATAGCGGCGGGAATCTATGTCTGCATTTGGTCGGCAACTTGAAACACTTTGTGGGCAAGACTTTGGGTAATATTCCTTATGAACGTATAAGAGAAAAAGAATTTTCTGATAAAAATATCCAGATTGCAGTTCTTGAAAAAAGTGTCGACGAAACTTTGGATGGAGTTCTTAAAACATTGCAGAACTTAAAAGATAGTGAGCTTAATAGTATCTATCAGATAAATGTATTCGGAAAAGAAATGACAACGGAATGGTTTCTTATCCACCTGTATGGACATTTGAGTTATCATCTCGGACAAATAAATTATCACAGAAGATTATTGAACAGATAATTGCTGACTTGCAGATTGTAGGAGAACTCCATGACAAATGAATAATCAGGAAAAAATAATATTCAAGAATAAGCTCAAACATTTTTGTGAGGAACTTATTCGGCAGCGAATTGACGCAGCCAAAAAAGCTATTTCAAATGCAAGAGAAGCTACCAATCAGGAGGCAAAAAGCACTGTTGGGGATAAATATGAAACAGCTCGAGCAATGGGTCAATTGGAACAGGATATGTTTGCAAGGCAGCTTGCAGAAAACTTAAAAGAATTTTCTATACTTCAATCTATTGATGCGAATAATATTTGCAAAGA
>CAIYPC010000495.1 GCA_903927975.1 uncultured Bacteroidota bacterium
ATAAACCCTGAATTTTAAAACAGCCATAATTTAATTTTACGTTTTTATTGAACGAGCTAAAATTCTATTAACAAGCTTTTAGTCGTTTCTTTCTTCGATTGCAAATTGCAATTTAGCAAATCAAAAACATTCGCAGCACATTTGTTAATATCAATTTACAGCTTGCAAATTTAATGCCTTTGCTTTTTCCATTAACAATTCAAATGCTGCATCATAATTATTTTCTATTTCTCCATCTAATATTGCTTCACGGATTGCATTTTTTAGATCCCCTACTATTCTTCCTGGGCTCAATCCAAATTTTTCCATGATCATTTCTCCCGTTATCGGAGGCTGCCAATTTCTTATCCTATCTTTCTCTTCTACTTCAGCCAAACGGCTTCGCACCATTTCAAAATTCTCCAGATATCGCTTCACTTTATATTTATTCTTTGACGTGATGTCCGCTTCGCAAAGCATCATCAGCGAATCAATATCATCGCCAGCATCAAACAACAAACGGCGTATAGCCGAGTCAGTTATATTTTCTTTTGTAAGACCGATTGGTCTTAAATGCAGCTCTACCATCTTTTGAACGAAACGCATTTTTTCATTCATCGGCAGTTTGAATGCAGTAAATATTTTCGGCACCATCCTCGCTCCCACCACTTCATGGCCATGAAATGTCCAGCCATGATCCTTCTCGAATTTTTTTGTTGCGGGCTTTGCAATATCGTGAAGAACCGCAGCCCACCTATGCCAAAGATCATCGGTATTTTGAGAAATATTATCAACCACTTGCAGCGTGTGATAAAAATTATCTTTATGCCCCATTCCGTCAATATATTCTGCGCCAGCAAGATCAACCATTTTAGGAAAGATGATGTGCAACAATCCTGACTTATAAAGCAGATCAAACCCAACAGATGGTTTTGGGCTCAATACAATTTTATTAAGTTCTTCGGTTATACGTTCCTGTGAAATTATTTTAATCCTTCCTGCATCTTGTTTGATAGCTTCAAAAGTCTTTTCTTCAATAACAAATCCTAGTTGAGAAGCAAAACGCATGGCACGCATCATTCGCAAAGGATCATCGCTGAAAGTCTGTAGTGGATCCAATGGAGTTTTGATAATCTTTTTTTCAAGATCATCCAGTCCATTGAAAGGATCAATCAATTCACCATAATCTTTTTCATTGAGGCTAATTGCCATTGCATTGATGGTAAAATCCCGGCGGAGCTGATCGTCTTCCAAAGTGCCGGGAACAATATCGGGCTTGCGCGAATGATATCGATAACTTTCTTTTCTCGCACCAACAAATTCAACTTCAAGTCCATCAATTTTTATTTGTGCAGTGCCGAAATTTTTGAAAAAAGCAACTTGGGGCTTTGGCTGAAAATGTTCAGCAACCTCATGAGCCAACTGAATGCCATCGCCCACACAAACAATATCTGCATCCTTCGTATTACGGCCAATTAGTTTATCACGAACAAAACCGCCAATGAGATAGCACTCGGCACTCATTTCTTTTGCAGCGCGAGCAATCTTTTTAAAAATAAATAATTCTTTTTCCGAGCAATTAATTTTCATGATAGCTGCAAATGTAGCAAGAAGTTGACCAGTTGAGAAGTTGATTGGTTGAAATGTTGATTAGTCTTTATGATATTTCACAGCTCGTAGAAATGTACATGATACAATTTTATATTAAGCATTTCATTAGTGACGGGAAACAATCAGCCCGTAGGGCTGTATATGAATAACCGCAGGTGAAATCTGTGGATTAAACTGGGATTGACAGCAACCCTGCAAGGGTTAAATATTTAACCCTTGCAGGGTTGCGAATGAATTAATCATCGTAACCCCGGGTTGCACCCCGGGGCTATTCATATTTAAGTCCTTCGGACTAATGCTTCATTCTTTATTAAAGCACAAATGCTAAGATTCATAATCGTATAATTTTTTGCGATGAAGTGCTTATTTGGGAGGGCTACATTTCAACCATTCAACATTTCAACTTATAAATCTCTCAACTCATCAACCAGCAACTGCTCATCCTCAATCTCAAACGCGCACTTGAAATGTCCTTTGGGACAAGCCTTATAACCATGCAATCCACAAGGCCTACAATCAAGAGGTTGATTGATTTCGACAATATATTTTTTATCAGACAAGGGCCCAAAGCCAAATGCAGGAACAGTGGAACAAAATACTGCTACAACCGGCGCATTCATCGCAGAAGCAAAATGCATCGGCGCAGAATCGTTGGTATAATTCATCGCTGCATCTTTCATCAATGCGGCAGATTGAAGAAACGAAAGTTTCCCGATAAGATTTATTACTGATTTGTCTTTGCAAGCCTCAACAATCTCTTTGCACAGATTATTATCACCGGGACCACCGCATAAATAAATTGTGATGTGGGATGAAAGCTTATTGATAAAACTTATCCATTTAGAAGCGGGATATTGTTTAGTGAACCAAACCGAAGCAGGTGAAATTGTGATATAAGATTTTTGTTTGTAAGAAGAAACTATTTCAAAATCATTTTCTGATGGATAGAGTTTTGGCATTAAGACTTTATCATCTGTAAAATCTTTTATCAATTCAAGATTGCGCTCAATCTCATGTTTGTCAGTATTGATTGAGTGAGCTATTTTTTTTGTAAATAAAAAACTGAATGGGTTTTTATCAAACCCAATCGTTTCCTTAGCACCAGAAAATGCCGTCAGCAAGCCAGTTGCAGCAAAGCGCTGCACATTGATCACTTTATCATATTTCTCTTTTCTTATTTGTTTTAAAATTTTCCAAAGGTTTTTTTGTTTGTCTTTTTTCTTATCCCAAATCAACACTTTATTAAGATGAGGATTATTCAATAACAAACTTTCATTTCCTTTTCTTAATAGGAAATCAATTTTTGTTTCAGGAAAATACTGCTTCAACTTTTCTATCAGAGAAGTAGCAAGCACCACATCTCCAATAAAAGCAGTTTGTA
>CAIYPC010000496.1 GCA_903927975.1 uncultured Bacteroidota bacterium
ATCAAAAGATAAACCATCGGGCAACTGAATATCAGACAGAATTAAATCCGTGTTATGCTCTTGCGAAAAATATTCTATTGATTGTGAAACAGACGAAAGCATTGCAGTTATTTCAACATCTTTTGAAATAGTCATTAGCCTAGTTTGCAGCTCTTCTGCAATCAATCGTTCGTCTTCAATAATCACAATTCGTATCATACATGCAAAATAGAACCCTTGCTCGCAAAACTTTTGTCATAAACTGCTTAGTTCTTTAAGAAAATCTTAAAATGCTTTATCTGCTTGGAAAAAATTGTGAAGAAAAAATGATGCTAACAACCACGAAGCTGAGAAGGGGAAATTCCATAATGTCTCTTAAATGCTTTGCTGAATGTGAAGAGGTCCGGGAAATTGCAATGCATGGAAATTTCGGTGAGAGACATTTTTTGTTGCATTATCAATGCTCTCGAAAACTTAAGTCTTTTATTAAGCAGATATTGATAAGGAGTAATTCCATAAGCCTGCCTGAAAGAACGGAAAAAATGGAATTCGGAAAGATTGCTTGCGAGAGACACTTCATTGATTTCATTGATCGACAAAAAATTTTCGTCCATAAATTGCTTGCCAAAGCCAAGCCTACCAAGCAATTCCTTGCGTGTTTCCAGCTTCACCGAATTCAAGCCATTGAGCGCAAGATAATTTCCATACTCATGATAAATAATTTTTTCAATCAGATCTAGAAACCATTCTCTGTTTATTAACTGATGTGCGTTTCCGTTTTTTATTGCTTCAACTAATTCATCTAGTTTTTTTCCAAACTGGGTGATGCCTACTGGGCAAACTGCTTCAAAAAATTCAGGATATCTAAAATATTTTGCCTGATAATTATCAAAATCGTGATCATGGTTTGCAGAAACAATCGTGAATGCTTCAGCAACAGTATCTGGGCAAATGTCAATGCAAATACTTTTTACAATCACTTTTGAATCGAAATAAGCTTTCACATAAGGCTGCTTGCAAGCCAGCAAAAAATTTCCCGGTGTTACTGAATGTTCTTTATTACCAACTTTATAATGTATGCATTTATCAACCACATACTTCAAACTAAAACTGCGGAAAGCATTGCTGGTGAACCATTCGTTGAGCTCGGAATAATATACCACGTCCTTATCTGCGGGCTTGTTAAGGCTGAGTTTATTATTTTCTGTTATGGTATTAAAATATCCGGGCATTTGAAACGTCAATATTCTTAGTTAAAAGACAGAAAAAACAATTTGAAAGATGCTTAATTATAAAATTAGCAGGATTTGACATATCCGGCAACTGAGCCATCAGCTCATTAAGCCATCTATCAAACCGGTTTCACAGATTTTTACCAAGAAATTTTAAATAATTTTGAATATGCCATTGCCTCAAAAAATCATTTCTCGTAAGGATGAAATCACTACAGAATTTTTCAAGCAGATAGAAATTTATTTTGATGACTTGATGAATAACCGGGCAGAGATTATGTTCCATACAAAGCATTTTGCGGAACGATTATTTATTCATCCCGTTCATTTAACCAACACGATAAAATTAACGACCGGAAAACCTCCTTGCGATTTTTTGGAAGAGCGCATATTATCAGAAGCACAAAAATTATTAAGAGATACAAACATGCCAGTAAAAGAAATCGGCTACCGATTCCTATATAATGATCCCACCAACTTCACAAAATTTTTCAAGAACATGAGCGGAGTTACACCGCTGCAATATCGAAAAAACGTTAAACTAAAAATCGCTTCGTAGATAGTAAAAAAATCATGCAGAGTTCACAAAGAAATTTTTGATTTCAACTCTGCGAGCTCCGCGCCTCCGCGTGGAATTTAAAAACAAAATCAAAGCTATCAGATAATTCATTTATTGAATGGCTCATTAGAGTTCGCAAAGAAATTTTTGATTTCAACTCAGCGAGCTCTGCGCCTCTGCGTGAGAAATTAAAATACTTAAGTCTGCACCATTTTCAGCCTGATTGCCGTCATAGCTTTGCATTGTCAAAAAAACAAATCAACAGAAAAAATAAAATATGGAACAGACAAACAAAATCGCACTTGTGACTGGCGGCAGCCGCGGACTTGGGAAGAACATGGCTTTGAGCATTGCAAAAAAAGGCATCGATGTTATCATTACTTACAATAGCAAAAAGGAAGAAGCACTTGATGTGGTAAAGCAAATTGAACAGCTTGGCGCAAAAGCAGCAGCATTGCAATTGAATGTGGGAGATATAAAAAGCTTCGACTCATTTCTTGCTGAAATCAGCAAAACATTGAAAGAAAAATTTCAATCGGAGTATTTCAATTTTTTGGTGAACAATGCAGGCGTCGGTCTTCATACAGCTTTTGCAAACACTACTGAAGAGCAGTTTGACATGTTAATGAACATCAATTTCAAAGGACCATTTTTCCTCACGCAAAAAGCATTGCCGCTCATTGGAGATGGTGGGAGCATCATTAATATTTCTACAGGGCTTGCACGTTTTTCCATTCCAGGATCATCAGCTTATGCAGCAATGAAAGGCGCTATGGAAACGCTTACCAAGTATCAGGCAAAAGAATTAGGCGCAAGAAAAATAAAATCCAATATCGTTGCGCCAGGAGCAATTGAAACCGATTTCAACGGAGGCAATGTTCGCGATAATGCGCAGATAAATGGATTCATTGCAGCGAACACTGCATTAGACCGCGTTGGACTTCCTGATGATATTGGAGGAGTGGTTGCATTTCTTTGTACTGATGATGCGAGGTGGATTAATGCACAGCGCATTGAAGTTTCTGGTGGGCAGATGCTTTAGATTATCTTGAACAATTAATAAAAGCCATTCTTGAATTTGAGAATGGCTTTTTTGTTTTTACAACTCCTTTAAAATTGGATAAAGAAATAAGTTGAGTAAATTTATGAAATGCACACAAGCATTTGACTCACGATGGCAACAACCATTAAGATTATAGAAAAAAAGTGGCTAGAAAATTTTAAAAAAAGCCCATTAATTGACAAAGAAACGTTGTTATACCAAAGTCGTTATGCGCATCAGTTATTTTATGGCAGACAAGATGCAACTTACCCTAGTGACTATCCTCATAATTTCACAGAGTTTTATCAATCCTGCAATAATCAGGAATTAGATTTTGCAGTTGAAAACTTACTTGAATTCTTACATTTTATTGGTATTAAAATAAGAAAAGAGGCGATACTAAATCATTTGCTGAAATATCCAACTGATTTTTCTAAATTATTTAAAAAGAGTTACTATATCTTAAAGACACTTGCTCATCATGCGGACAAAGTGAACATTAATAATCCCTATCAAGATAACAATGGTGACATATTTTTCCTTTTAAGAATTGAATCGGGTGAAAGTATTACTGGAGGACAATTAAATCTTTTCGAAGATAAAGAACTTCCTGACTTATACCGTAAGATTGCAAATTTGCCAGAAGGCTATGAAGAAGATACAGTCGTGAAAAAGTTATTTGAAAAAATTGAAAATTCAAATGAGAGTTTTTTTATTACAGGGAAAGCTGGTACAGGCAAATCAACTTTCATACATTATTTCGCCCGGAAAACTAAAAAGAAAATTTTAATGACTGCTTTCACTGGAATTGCTGCCATTAATGTTGGCGGGCAAACCATTCATTCGTTTTTTAGGTTTCCTCTAAAGCCGCTTCTTCCAGAAGATGAAGACATAACAAATTTCAAAGAATATACTCAGAAGTATAAAATAATTCAAAAAATTGATACTATTATAATTGATGAAGTATCTATGCTTCGTTCTGATATTCTTGAAGGGATTGATTATTCGTTGAGAATAAATGGTGGAAATCCAGACAAATTATTTGGCGGTGACTCAACAGCATACAAAAAATTATGCGCTATATATTTTGAATTTAAAATAGCTCACAGACAAAAAGATGACTTATATTTTGTAGAACTTCTAGACAAGGTTAGAGTTTGTAAAGTCGATGAATCTATTCTGGAAAATTTAAATAAAAGATGCAATCCGGCTTACGTTCCAAAAATTGACGAATTTGTAATAACCTTGACTGCAAACAATGCAGTGGCTGATACTGAAAATGTAAAAAAACTAACAGAATTAAATTATACTTCTTTTCTTTTCAATGCAGAAATTACAGGAGAATTCAAAGAAGATAGATACCCAACTAGCAAACTATTAGAGCTAAAGAAAAACGCACAAATTATCTTTATTAAAAATGATTTATCGAG
>CAIYPC010000497.1 GCA_903927975.1 uncultured Bacteroidota bacterium
AAGGAAAGAAAAAATTGCATGTGCACAGCAATGCTTTATGATCCAAAAGATCATTACGAGCCTGAAGAAACAACGCAGGATTTCAAACAGCACAGCAAATTGTATGAGCGCTTCATGAAAATAAAGCAGTGGAAGCTATTAAAGCCTTTCATGAAAAAAGAAAAGGAAACGAGTGGGGCTTCCAAACCGAAATCACTGTTTCATTTTTTCTTTAATTTCTGATTTGGATTTTTAGGATTTTGTGATTCATTGGATAAAGAAATTCAACATTATAGTCTAACTCGAAATTTGGAAAATTCGTGCATCGTAAATCTAAAATCATAAATTTTATATTTTCTAATAATGAATAATAAAGTAGTACTAGCATATAGCGGTGGATTAGACACAACTTACTGCGCAATCTATCTGAATAAAATAAAAAATCTGGAAGTTCATGCATTGACCGTGAACACTGGTGGTTTTAATGATGATGAAATAAAACAGATTGAAACGAGAGCAAAAAAATTGGGCGTTGCTTCTTTTAAATGTGTGGATGTTACCAAAGAATATTATGGTAGCTGCATCAAGTATTTAATATTCGGTAACGTGCTAAAGAATGCAACATATCCTTTAAGCGTGAGTGCAGAAAGAATGGTGCAAGCAATTGCAGTAGCTAAACATGCTGAAGAAATTGGTGCAGCTTATGTAGCACATGGAAGCACTGGTGCGGGCAATGATCAGGTTCGATTCGATATGGTTTTTCAAAGCATGTTGTCAGGTGTTGAAATATTAACTCCCATTCGCGATATGCGATTAAGTCGTGAAGACGAAATAAGTTTTTTGAAAGAGCATGGTGTTGAGATGAATTTTGCAAAAGCACAATACAGCATTAATAAAGGATTGTGGGGGACATCCGTTGGTGGCAAAGAAACATTGAACTCAAAAGATTATTTACCTGAAGAAGCATGGCCCACACAAGTCACAAAGTCTGGAGTTAAGAGTTTAGAGTTGGTTTTCGACAAAGGCGAGATAACTTCTGTAGATGGAAAAAAATTCAGCAACCCTGTTGAAGCAATTCAATATCTGCAATCCATTGCGCAGCCTTATGGCGTTGGAAGAGATATTCATGTGGGCGACACCATCATCGGCATTAAAGGTCGTGTAGGCTTTGAAGCTGCAGCGCCATTGATCATTATCAAAGCACATCATTTGCTGGAAAAACATACACTCACCAAATGGCAATTATATTGGAAAGATCAGTTAAGCACATGGTATGGCAACTGGCTTCATGAAGGGCAAATGCTTGATCCAACGATGCGGAATATTGAAAAATTTTTAGAAGACACACAAGCAACAGTGAGCGGAAAAGTTTTTGTAACAATTCAACCTTATCATTTTGTTGTTACCGGCATTGAAAGCAATCATGATCTGATGAGCAGCAAGTTTGGTTCTTATGGAGAAATGAACAAGGGTTGGAGTGGAGATGATGTGAAAGGTTTTGCAAAAATATTTGGTAATCAATCAACCATTTATCATAAGGTCAATGAAGAAAGCAAATGGATGCAGTTTCAAAAAATAAAGCACTGAAACATTATCAATGGGGAGAGAATTGTGATGGCTGGAATTTAGTGGATGAAACTTCATTATCTGTGAAATTGGAAAAAATGCCGCCCCATACTTCTGAGCAAAAACATTTTCATCAGTATTCGCAACAATTTTTTTATATAATAAAAGGCGAAGCAGTTTTTGAGATACAACGTGAACGGATAATCGTAAAAATGGAAGAAGGAATTCATATCAAAGCTGGCATTGAGCATCGTATCATTAATGAAAGCAATGAGGATTTAGAATTTTTATTATCATCACAGCCATCAACAGCAAACGACAGAATTAATGTTGAATAATTTTTGAGATGAAAACAATTCAAACAGGTATTGTAGGAGGCGCAGGTTATACAGGCGGAGAATTAATAAGATTATTATTAAATCACCCTCATACAAATATTGCTTTTGTGAACAGCAAGAGCAATGCTGGCAAATATTTGTATGAAGTTCATAAAGATCTCATCGGAGAAACAGATCAAAAATTCACATCTGAATTAGATAATAATATTGATGTGCTATTTCTATGTGTCGGTCATGGTGAAGCAAAAAAGTTTTTAGAAGAAAATGAAATTGATGAAAAAATTAAAATAATAGATCTCTCGCAAGATTTTCGCTTGCATCGGTCATCGGTCATCGGTCATCGGTCATTCGTTTATGGTCTTCCCGAACTGAACAAAGACAAAATAAAATCTGCTCACAACATTGCAAACCCCGGCTGTTTTGCAACTGCTATTCAATTGGGATTATTGCCTTTGGCAAAAGCAGGTTTATTAAATGAAGTATATGCAACCGGCATCACCGGATCAACAGGCGCAGGACAAGGATTAGCAGATACATCACACTTTTCTTGGAGAGCAAATAATATTCAGGCATATAAAACATTAACGCATCAACACATTAATGAGATTCAACAATCACTTCATCAATTGCAAAGTGTTTTTCCTAGTTCCCCTTTAGGGGCTGGGGGCATCAACTTTATTCCTTGGCGCGGCGATTTCACCAGAGGCATTTTCATCAGCTCACAAATGAATTGTGAGTGTGAACTTGAAAAAATAACTGAGCTATATAAAGAATTTTATAAGGATCATCCGTTCACAACAATCTGCGACAAAGCAATTTTTTTGAAACAGGTTGTGAATACAAATAAGTGTGTTATTCAATTAGAAAAAATAGGAAACAAATTAGTAGTACACTCAGCAATTGACAATCTGTTGAAAGGCGCATCAGGACAAGCTTTGCAAAACATGAACTTGATGTTTGCCATTGACGAAACAATTGGTTTAAAATTAAAGGCAAGTGCATTTTAAAAATTTATTACAATGAAATTATTTGATGTTTATCCCCTTAACAGCATAACAATAACAAAAGCAAAAGGCTCTTATGTTTGGGACAATGAAGGACAGCAGTATCTTGATATGTATGGCGGTCATGCCGTGATTTCTATCGGGCACACACATCCGCATTATGTGCAACGAATCACCGATCAATTAAACAAAATTGGTTTCTATTCCAATTCAATAAAAATTCCTTTGCAAGAAGAGCTTGCAAAAAAATTAGGAAAGATTTCAGGTAAAGAAGATTATCATTTATTCCTTTGCAATTCCGGTGCTGAAGCAAATGAAAATGCATTAAAGCTCGCATCGTTCTATAATGGCAGAAAAAAAATCATTGCGTTCAAAAAATCTTTTCATGGAAGAACTTCACTTGCTGTTGCGGCGACAGACAATCCAACAATTGTTGCACCTGTGAATGAAACAGACAATGTTATTTTTCTCCCATTCAATGATGAAGCTGCTTTACAAGAATGTTTTGCTAAAAACGAAAATGAAATTTCATCTGTTATCATTGAAGGCATACAAGGTGTCGGCGGCATTAATGAAGCATCAGTTTCTTTTCTGCAATTGATAAGGAAATTGTGTACTGAAAATGTTGCGGTTTTCATTGCAGATAGTGTTCAATGTGGTTACGGAAGAAGCGGGAAATTCTTCTCCCACGATTACGCAGGTGTGAACGCAGATATTTACACAATGGCAAAAGGAATGGGCAATGGCTTTCCGGTTGCAGGCATTATTATCGCGCCAAAAATTCAGGCAAAACATTTTATGCTTGGCACCACTTTCGGTGGAAATCATTTGGCATGTGCCGCTGCGCTTGCCGTGCTTGAAGTAATTGAGAATGAAAAATTGATGGAGAATGCTCAACAGATTGGAAATTATCTTCAAACAGAATTGAAAAAAATCCCTCAGTTAAAAAATGTTCGTGGAAAAGGATTGATGATTGGATTTGATGTGCCGGAAGAATTGAAAGACCTTCGAAAAAACTTATTATTCAATCATCATATTTTTACAGGAGAAGCAAAGCCAAATGTAATTAGGTTATTGCCATCGCTTTCATTGAGGAAAAAAGATGCAGATCAATTTTTAGAAGCAGTGAATGAAGAAGTGGAAGCGTTAGCTCTGAAAGGAATTGAGAAAATTAATAATTGATAATTAGTAATTAATAATGAATACAGCATGCACGATTTGAAGAAATCGTACATCGTAAATCGTACATCGTAAATGAACAATTTTATTTCTGTTGATGATGTTCAAAACCTCGATGCTTTAATAAAAAAAGCATTAATGTATAAAGCAAATCCATTTGCTGATATACTGCTTGGCACAAATAAACGCATTGGGTTATTATTCTTGAACCCAAGCATGCGCACAAGATTGAGTACACAGATTGCAGCACAGAATTTAGGTATGGAACCAATTGTGTTCAATGTTGACAAAGATGGCTGGGCACTTGAATTTGAAGAAGAAGCAATCATGAGCGGTAACACTGTGGAACATGTAAAAGATGCAGCACCAATCATGGGAAAGTATTTTGATATTCTCTGCATTCGAACATTTCCTTCGCTAAAAAACAAAGAGGACGATTATAGCGAACTGTACATAAAACAGTTTATTAAATATGCAGGCATTCCTGTAGTGAGCCTTGAAAGCGCAACACTCCATCCGCTGCAATCATTAACCGATATAATAACAATTCACGAAGAGCTGAACGGTCATCGGTCATCGGTCATCGGTCATCCAAAAATCGTTCTCACTTGGGCACCACATGTAAAGCCGCTCCCACAGTGCGTTGCAAACAGTTTTGCTCAATGGGTGAACGCTTGGGGCAACGCAGATTTTGTGATTGCACATCCCGAAGATTATGATCTGGATGAAAAATTTACGAAGGGTGCAACCATTATTCATGATCAGGATGAAGCATTGAAGAATGCAGATTTTGTGTATGTAAAAAACTGGAGCACGTATAATGATTACGGAAAAATTTATTGCAACGATCCTGAATGGATGATGACGAATGAAAAATTAAAACTCACCAATAATGCAAAAGTGATGCATTGTTTGCCAGTGCGCAGAAATGTTGAATTGAGCGATGAAGTATTGGATAGCGCAAACAGTATCGTAACACAACAGGCAGGAAACAGAGTATGGGCAGCGCAGGCAGTGTTGAGTGAAATCCTGAGAAGTGGTAAGTAGTAAGTGATAAGTATGGAAAATTTATATGTCATAAAAATTGGCGGCAACATTATTGATGATGATGAAAAATTAAAATCATTTCTTCAATCATTCGCCTCTGTGAAGGCGTATAAAATCCTAGTCCATGGTGGTGGAAAGTTAGCAACTAAACTTGCGGATAAATTAGGCATTCGACAACAACTCATTGATGGTAGAAGAATAACCGATGTGGAAACCTTAAAAGTCGTGACGATGGTTTATGCAGGTTATATCAATAAAAATATTGTGGCACAATTGCAATCGAATAACTGTAATGCAATTGGCTTGACTGGTGCAGATGCAAATATTATTCAAGCGCATAAAAGAATTCATCCATCCATTGATTATGGATTTGTTGGTGATGTTGACATTATCAATGCTGAACTATTGAAATCATTTTTAGATAATAATCTTTCTGTTGTTGTAGCGCCCATCACACATAATAAAGAGGGACAGTTGCTAAATACGAATGCAGACACCATTGCACAAGAAATCGCAAAAGCAATGAGTTCATATTATAATGTGGAGTTGATTTATTCATTTGAAAAAAGTGGGGTGTTGCTTGATGCGAATGATGATACAACTGTTATTCCTTCTATCAACCATAATTATTATTCGGAGCTGAAAGAAGAAAAGAAAATTTTTGCGGGCATGATCCCAAAAATTGATAATGCTTTTGCAGCATTGAATAGTGGCGTGAAAAAAGTGATAATTGGAAAAGCGGAAGAATTGACGAACCTTATTAGTCATTCATCAGGAACAAAAATTACCAATGAATAATCCAGATATAAAAATATTGCAGGCAGACGTAATTGAATTGTTAAAACAATTAATTGCAACGCCATCTTTTTCCAAAGAAGAAAATGATACTGCTGAATTGATTTGCGGTTTTTTTGAAAAACATGAAATACCATTCTCGAGAGTGGGCAATAATATTTATGCAAAAAACAAACATTACAATGCATCGAAGCAAAGCATCTTGCTAAACTCGCATCACGACACAGTGAAGCCTAATAAGGGTTATACCAATGATCCTTTCAACCCAATTGAAAAAGACGGAAAGATTTTTGGACTCGGCAGCAATGATGCTGGCGGATGTTTGGTGAGCCTGATCGCAACTTTTTTATATTTCTATCATCAGGAAGAATTAAATCACAATGTTGTTTTTGCTGCAAGTGCCGAAGAAGAAATCAGCGGAGTGAATGGAATTGAATTGGTGTTACCTTATTTGGGGAAGATTGATTTTGGCGTTGTTGGTGAACCTACAAAATTAGAAATGGCTGTTGCCGAACGAGGTTTGATGGTGATTGATTGCGTTGCCAACGGTCGCTCAGGTCATGCTGCACGAAATGAAGGAGAAAATGCTTTGTACAAAGCAATTGACGACATCAATTGGATAAGAAACTATCGCTTTGAAAAAGTAAGCCCTTTACTTGGCGAATCTCGGTTGACCGTCACCGTTATAGACACAGAAAACAAGCAGCACAACGTTGTTCCTTCCCAATGCAAATTTGTGATTGATGTTCGCGTGAATGAGCTATACACTTTTGAAGAAATATTGGATGCGCTGAAAAGCAATCTGAAAAGCCAGTTCAAACCAAGAACGACAAGAATGAAATCAACATCTATTTCGTTGGATCATCCGCTGGTAAAAGCAGGTCTTGCATTGGGCAAAGGTTATTATGGATCGCCCACCACATCAGACAAAGCATTGATGCCTTTCCCTACTTTGAAAATGGGACCTGGCGATTCCGCAAGAAGTCACACGGCAGATGAGTATATTTACATTGATGAGATAAGAGATGGGATTGAGACGTATATTCAATTGTTGGATGAGTTTATTTAGCGGTTACTGGATGCCAGTAGCTTGTTACTAGTCAGCAATTGTGGAAGGTTACGGAAGACGAATTTATAAAGGTGATTTTATAAGATATCATAAGATTAGAATTAGTGAATGCGATGAAACAATGCTTCATCTTGAGTTTTTATTTGAAACAAATTCTTTAACAGATAAAGACCTTTATGAAAAATTTTGTAATGAATACACAAAGCTTAGCAAAATGATGAATCGTTTTATCCAGTGGGTTGAAAATAATTTGAAGTAACTATAACGGGCTCCGGCAACCCGCTACCAGCATCCGGCAACTAACTTGAAACTGTGGAATAAAGAAAATACAAACACATCGCAACTCGTAGAATCCTTTACTGTTGGGCGCGACAAGGAATTTGATATACTGCTTGCAGAACATGATGTGCTCGGCTCATTGGCACATACAGAAATGTTAGAGAGCGTTGGGTTATTAACGAAAGATGAATTGATTGCTATTCATAAAGAGCTTAAGAATATCCTGCAAGAGATTCGCGATTCAAAATTTAGCATCGACAAAGACTCGGAAGATATTCATTCGCAAATTGAACTGATGCTTACACAGCGCATTGGTGATGCGGGAAAAAAAATACATAGCGGCAGAAGTCGCAACGATCAGGTCGCTGTTGATATCAAATTATATCTGCGTGCAGAAATATTGAAGATAAAAGATGAAACAAAAAATCTTTTTGATTTATTAATCTCACAAAGTGAAAAATATAAAGACAAATTATTGCCTGGCTACACGCATTTACAAATTGCAATGCCATCTTCGTTTGGTTTATGGTTCGGTGCTTATGCAGAAAGCTTAATTGATGATCTGGAATTATTAGCGGCAGCTTATCACATCACCAATAAAAATCCCCTCGGTAGTGGTGCTGGTTATGGATCTTCATTTCCATTGAATAGAACAAAAACAACTGAGCTATTAAATTTCGAAACGCTGAATTATAATTCTGTCTATGCACAAATGAGCCGTGGCAAAACAGAAAAAATAGTCTCATTTGCATTGAGCGGCATCGCAGCAACACTCGGAAAACTTTCAATGGATGCTTGCTTGTATATCAATCAAAATTTTGGTTTTATTTCTTTTCCTAATAATTTAACAACAGGCAGCAGCATTATGCCGCACAAAAAAAACCCTGATGTTTTTGAATTGATCCGCGCAAAATGTAGTCGCATACAATCAATCCCCAATGAATTGACAGTATTGATCAACAACTTGCCGTCAGGCTACCACCGCGACTTGCAGCTTACCAAAGAAATTCTTTTCCCTGCTATTGAAGAATTAAAATCTTGTTTGCAGATTGTTCAATTGATGTTATCGAACATCATCATCAAAGGCAATCTTCTTGATGATGAAAAATATAAATACATTTTTAGTGTTGAAGCTGTGAATGAACTCGTGAATAAAGGCGTTTCTTTCAGAGAAGCTTATCAGCAAGTTGGTAACCAAATAGAAAAAGGCGACTTTAATTTCGATTATAAGAAAGGGTTACATCACACACATGAGGGCAGCATCGGCAATTTATGCAACGATAAGGTTGCTGAGGAAATGAATAAGCTGTTAAAAAAATTTATTTAACCGAAAGCTGTTTTCGCTATTTGTAATTTTGTTTTATCAAAATGCTATTATTAGCAATTTTTATTAATAAAATTTCAATGCAATGAAAAAGCTTTTATCAACAATCGGCTTATCATCACTGATCTTCTTATTTGGTGCAAACTCAATTGTAGCACAGGATACCAAACAGGAAAAGCAGGTAAAAAAAGAAGCTGCTATTAGAGCATTAATTGAAACACAGCATTATTCTTTTGAGGCGCAAACAGCAAGCCCGCTTGGTGCTGCCACAAAGCAACTAACATCTGGCTACGAACTGAAGGTGAGAAAAGACACGCTGGATGCATATCTTCCTTATTATGGCAGGGCATATCAGGCAACAATTGGATCATTAGAAGAAGGAAGCATCCGGTTTAAGACAACAGATTTCAAATATATCGTTGCGGAGAGGAAAAAAGGTGGCTGGAACATTACCGTCTCGCCAAAAAATGCAGGCGATACAAGACAGTTATTTCTCACTGTTTCAGTTGATGGTTATACCACCCTTCAGATTAATAGCAATAACAAACAAAGCATTTCCTTCTATGGATATATTCAATAAATAAAATAAGGAAAATTTATTTCAATGACTTTGAATCAACCCGCGTAGGAGAATCTTTTCCAGCTACAATCGAAGCAGAAGAAATCGCAATTGCTTTAATAACCTCAGCCATATTGTTCATATCAAGCGTCCCTATCTCATCACTTTGCTTATGATAGTTCGGTTCATCATCCATTTTTGATGTTGAAATGGTATGTGCGGGAACTCCTTGTCTGGCAAGGGTTGCATTGTCAGATCGGTAAAATAAATTTTCTGTGGTGTATGGATCAGGATAAAATGCAAACTTACTTCCCTGCAAATTCTTTTCTAATATTTTCCCCATATCTGTTTTTTCGTATCCTGTTATATATGCAGAGTTTGTTCCCCATTTGCTTTCTGTTCCAATCATCTCAATATTGAACATTGCTGCCACTTTTATAGGATCATATTGTTTTGAAAAATATTGTGAACCATAACCACCTTGTTCTTCTGCTGCAAAAGCAACAAATATCAATGTGCGCTCATTATTATCTAACTGCTTAAAATATTTTGCAAGCATGATCACCGCTGTTGTTCCCGATGCATCATCATTTGCACCATTATAAATTGAATCGCCTCTTGCATCAGGTTTACCAATGCCAAGATGATCATAGTGCCCGGAAAAAATTACAAACTCATTTGCTTTTGATTTGCCTGGCAAAATGCCAACGACATTTGCAAGCTTCAGTTTCGATACTTCATGCTTCACATCAATTTCATACTTAGTCGGATCCAAGGTGGTGAGGATAAACAAAGTGCTTCTTGGTTTATTAAAGCTCGGTCTTTTAAATGATGACATGCGCTTCACTTCTTTTGCAAATGAAGTATCAACCAATACCAAATAGCTTTTCTCGCTTTGAATATATTTGAATGCTTCTGCATTAAAATTATCTCCTGGCTTAATAAAAGCTTTCACATAACCGCTGTCCTGATTGATATGCAGTTCAGGGTTTGAAGTGAATGTGACAATATTTTTTGTTGCAATGGTATCGTTATCAAATTTTGCTTTTGCAGAAATAAATCTTGTTTTCACAAGACTAAAATCCTGCAAATAAGTTCCGCTGTTATCGGGTGTTTCCAAACCGATTGCTTTGAATTCTTTTTGAATGAACGCCGCTGCTTTATCAGCACCCGCGGTAAATGCAGCTCTGCCCTGCATTTCATCGGAAGACAGAATTTTTTCTATCCGTGTTGCTTCTGTTGCATTAATAACCTTATCAATATCCTGCGCAAAAACAAAATGGGTTATTGGCGTCAATAACCCAATCAACATTATTTTCTTCATAATAATAGAATGTTATTTTCTCATGGAGCTATTTTCAAATTTGAAAATTACAGGCTCATCATTTCTTTAAACTTAACAGTTTGTCTTCGGCTCACTTCAATTTTTTCCCCGCCTTTCAATTCAAGCAAAAGGCCTCCATTGAAATAAGGCTCAATTTTTTCGATCAGGCGAAGGTTGGCAATATGTTTTCTGTTGGCACGAAAAAAAACTTTTTCATCCAATCTTTCTTCAAGCGCATTAAGTGATTTTAAAATCAACGGTTTGTTTGGGCCAAAATAAACTTTAGCATAATTGCCCACACTTTCAAACAGACGAATATCTGAAAGCTTCACGAACCAGCAGCGTTCGCCATCTTTCACAAAAACCTGATCATGCTCACCGAGTATGCTTTTGTTCGTTGAGATATCATGCTCGCCAAATGTTTCTTTATCCTCATCTAAATGAAGTTTCTGAATAGCGTCAGCCAACCGCTTTGGCTCAACCGGCTTTAATAAATAATCAAGCGCATTCACTTCAAATGCCTTTAATGCATATTCATCATAAGCGGTTGTGAAAATCACATCAGGCGCTTTTGTTAATTCAGAAAGCATATCAAACCCTGTTTTGCCAGGCATTTGAATATCAAGAAATATAAGATCGGGGTTAAGACTATCAATTTTTTCAATGCCTTCATTTGCATTTGCGGCTTCTGCTATCACTTCAATTTCAGGAAAGTCCATCAGCAATTTTTTCAATTCATTTCTGGCAAGCCGCTCATCGTCGATGATTATGGTTTTTATCATGCTCATTGATGTTTTGTTGTTGCTAATGTAACAAAAATGCCAATAAGCACTTTAGGAAAATGATTATCGGCAAATAAACTCGTGAAAATGGGGCAAGAAAAATGAAACTTTCTCTGATGGCTGTTCCCTTATTTGAACTTCACAATTTTTTTAAGAAGTCGTTGATTGTTGTAAATCGCTTCAACAACATAAGTTCCGGATGAAAGATTATTTAGATCATTCATATTTATCGTGTTCATTCCTTTACGGCCTATCAGGTTCAAGCTATTAATTTTTTTGCCGAAAATATCCATCAGCGAAATTGAAATATTTCCATCATTTGGCAGAGACGCTGTGATTGTTATGTTTGAAAGAAACGGGTTTGGCACTATATTATCAATACTGAATTGATCTGTTTTATTGAAACTTACTTCTTGAACATTACTATAAGAAATAGCGCCAGAATACTCGTTCACCTGAATGCGATAAAATGAGGTTCCTGAAATTGGCGACTTATCATATTCCTGATAGAGCTGCGCTTCCTCATTGCCATTAATGGCCACGACAGTTTGCAAATTGCCCCAGTTAATTCCATCTATGCTTCTTTGAATCGTGTACGATGATATGCCAGATTCTGAGGCAATATCCCATTGAATGTCCACTTCATTATTGTTAGTTGCAATTGCAGAGAATGAAGTGAATGTTAATGGCAATATGCTTGGATCCAAAGCTGCAATGGTAAAATATAGCGGTGTGCTTGATGCATTCAGGTTGGCACTTTTCAGATATGACATCAAGCCAGCATTCAAATTGTTGATCGTAATTGTTCCATTAGCCGAGTTCCAGCTTAAGCTCATAATTTTTCCACTATAAATACTAAAGTTTGGAATGAATGTCCCGATTGTGAGATTGCTTGTATTATTAACGAGAAGTCCAAGGGCTGCTGGGTTTGCAATGCTGGCATGTGAAGCATTTGATCCCCATGCACAAGAAGATAAAGAAACATCCATATTAAAATCATCTGGCACATTGGTAGTAACCGTTGAGCCAGTAATTTGTATTTTCCATTCTCTGTCGAGGCGGACAGGTGCAGAAGCTGGGTGTTGATTTATGTTAGCTCCCTTAGAACTGCAAAGATTGCCGTTGTTATTGCCCATTACAATATGCGAAAGATTGTTTGTAAAAGAAGATGTGTTTGTAATATTGTTAACGGCAAGTGTACCAAGATATAACCTTGTTGAATCATCTACCTGATGAGATTGCCTTTGATATAAGGCTCCACCGCCGCTAATGCTATCTCGTGCAATGCCAATAATGTTATTCCAAAAAATTGTTCCGTCAGCTCCTTGAGAGTAAATATTGCTGCCCCAAGAATTTACATAACCTACAGTAGTGCTGCTTAGCCCTGCGGGATCTAATGTGATGCCATATTTTATTGCGAGGTAGCTTTCAATCTGGATTGCTTGTGCTTGTGTGAGCTGCGTATTATATGTAATTACTTCTGCCACTTTTCCGCCATTGGGGTAAGTGTAGCCAGGAAAAGATCCAATACTGTAAACGTAATTCAAGCTCTTAAGAGTTGTGAAAGTATTTGCAGCAACCGATGCCTGACTTCTATTTACAGAACCGAAAGATTTATTGGTAATGGCATATTGTTCTGAAAAAATATTCTGGGATACCCCTATATGATTATACGATGAAGTCGGATATGTTAAGGTACTTGAATAAGCTTCTACTGACGAACTTCTGGTTCCCGTATTGCACCAGTTCGATCCGCACGACGAACTACTAGGGATCGTTCCTGCAATGCTTATTAACTGATCACTAGCTGTACCAACAGCAAATATACTTCCCTGATTTGTACCAATTGGCAACGCATTGTATGGATAGCCACTAGGGGTGGTGATAGCGCTAGCACTGCCTAAACTAAGCTGAGTCGGGGCGCCTGCTACATTGTTCCATAGTATTATTGGATTGTAGTTAAAACAATTGGAGCCGCTATTATTAACCTGTAAGTATTTTTGGTATAAAGTATTGGATCCTGTTCCCCAAAACCCAGGCATCAGAACATTAGGTGATCCAAAACTAAAACTGCCCAAATTTGCCCATTGAGTAACACAGTTGTTGCCGCTAACGACTGTTGTGCTAAGACCATTGTTTGTTTCGAACCAGGTAGTGGCGCCGGAAATACCGCCGGGACTTTGAGGATACGAAAAATTGCAAAGAGAAAGCAATAGAATAGAAAAGAGGATAGGCTTGACCGTTAATTTTTCCATATGAACTTAGAATAAGGACATATTGAACGACAATCTGAGTTTTATTATTGTATTTAAAAAACATCAACATTAAAAAAATAAAAAGGCCAGGCTTAGAAAAGCCCGGCCGTTGTTGATCGTACCCTTTAAAACTAAAATCTTAATTATTTAATTTTACTATTCTTTTAGTAGATATTTCATTTCCATTTATTACGTTGATAACGTAAATGCCTACCGGAAGATCCGCAATGTTCAGCAATTCTGTTTGTGCTGCATTGCTTGTCATCTTTTGTTTCAGCAAACTTCCATGAACATTATAAATGCTATAGGAAATTGATTTTCCCTGCCAGCTATCGGGGATGGTTATCCGTAATTCGCTGTGGGTAGGATTGGGGTAAACCATGATATTTGATGTTTGTCCCCCGTTTCCCAATCTTATCAATTCAACTTCAGAAAGTTTTGAGTTGCCGTCAATATCAACCATATTCAAGCGATAATAAACCATCGTGCTGTTAACAGAACTTATATTGTCGGCGTAGTTGTATTGTCTTAATGAGTTGCTATTGCCTTCCTGCGAAAAAACGATTGCCACATCATCGTAATTGCTGCCGTCAATGCTGCGTTGTATAACAAAACGGCTTACATTGATTTCTGATGAAGTAGCCCAGTTGAGATTAGCTGTGTTTTTATCGCTGCTTAACTGCGCTCCGAATGAGGCAAGCTCAACAGGAAGTGTATTTACTTTTGCAGCAGTATATTTAAAAGTTTTGAACCAAATTGAATTATAACGGTTAGCAGATGAGCTTGACCCAGAGGTCTTGCCACCATATCTAAATTTAATCGTGCTTACGTCTGAATAGTTTATAGTAACCATTACTTTAGTAGCGCTTGTATCAATCCCAGCGGAGTTAGCTGTTGGGCCTGTGAATATACTTCCGCCGGAAATGCTTCCCACACTTATACTTGTAGGTGTGTTTAAAGTATATGTAGCCGTTCCATACGCGCTGAATTGCTCTTGAAGAGATCCGCCATCTCCATCAACATCTATTGCGGTTGCGTTCAAAGTATCTTGCACAACGGGTGTTGAAGTTCCGCTCTGAACAAATGTTACCAAAAATTCCATCCACCAACTGGTGGCACTTGATACCGTTCCTTTATTATATGTCACCATCGGCTGAAATGCGATGTCCCAGCCGGTGCTTGTAACATCAATGCTATCGAGTGTAACTAAAGTTGAAGATCTGCCATTGATTGTAACTAATGCATCAACACTGGTAGTAACATTAGAAAACCTGTAAACTGCGCCATCGCTTCCTTTTGTGCCGGAAACAAGTGCAGGGTTTTTAAATGTTAGTCCTTGTGTGAATGAATTCATGGCTGCTAGTGAGAGTGCAACGGTTAGCATTGCGTTTTTAAAAAGTCCGAAAAAAATTGTTTTGTTAAAGGGGTACAATTGAATCATAACTGTATTGTTTAGGGTACTTGTTGCTCTGTTGAGGTAACCCACAGTTATTGGAAAAAGAGAGATCTTTAAATGGAGATTGGAAAAAAAGATATATTAGAAATTCTGATAAAATTGAATTTCGGAAGATTGGATAGAAAAATTTTTACACGGATTTGGCGAGATAGAAAAAAGAATAACCTAGCTTAAATTGGAAAATTGGATGGAGTGTGGTTGATAAGGAGATTGGGTACGATTATGTAGGATGACAGGACAAAGATTGCATCTAATTTTGGATTATGCAAGCATTCAAGAAAAAAAGTTAAAAAATTATTATATAAAAAAAGCCTTTCTTAACGAAAGGCTTTCAAGTTATAATAGATTTTGCTATCACTTATATTGAGGTATCAGGCTATTTGCAAGCTCTACCATCTTTTTCACTCCATCATCAGGCAGATTGCCCTTTTTGAATTCAGCCAGTACCTGAGGCAGTTTGTTTTCCATTTCAAGAATGAAATGATCTTCAAATTCCCTCACTTTTTTTACAGCCACGCCGCGCAAAAGACCTTGTGTGCCCAAATAAATAATCGCTACCTGTTTGTCCACAGAACATGGCGAATATTGAGGCTGTTTAAGGATTTCCACATTGCGTGAGCCTTTATCAATAACCAGTTTGGTAGCCGCGTCCAAATCACCACCAAATTTTGAGAAGGCTTCCATTTCACGATATAGCGCCTGATCCAGTTTAAGTGTACCAGCCACTTTCTTCATTGATTTAATCTGTGCATTTCCACCCACACGACTAACCGAAATACCTACGTTGATAGCAGGTCTAATGCCAGAGTTAAATAAGTTGCCTTCCAAAAATATCTGACCATCGGTAATGGATATCACATTTGTTGGAATGTATGCAGACACGTCACCAGCTTGGGTTTCAATGATAGGCAATGCTGTTAATGAACCGCCGCCTTTCACGAGGTGTTTAATAGAATCTGGCAAATCATTCATATCCTTTGCAACGTTATCATCGCTGATAACTTTAGCGGCACGCTCCAATAAACGGCTATGCAAATAAAATACATCACCAGGATAAGCTTCGCGGCCTGGCGGGCGGCGGAGCAATAAAGAAACTTCACGATAAGCTACCGCTTGTTTCGAAAGATCATCATAAATAATCAATGCAGGGCGACCGGTATCGCGGAAAAATTCACCAATTGCGGCGCCCGCAAATGGAGCATAGAACTGTAATGGAGCAGGATCAGATGCTGATGCAGCAACAATCACCGTGTATTCCATCGCGCCATTGTCAACCAGCGTTTTCATCACACCTGCAATGGTGGAAGCTTTTTGTCCAATTGCTACATAAATGCAATAAACTGGTTTGCCTGCCTTATAAAATTCTTTTTGATTTATGATTGTATCAACGGCAATCGCAGTTTTTCCTGTTTGCCTGTCGCCGATGATCAACTCACGTTGGCCGCGACCAATCGGGATCATCGCATCAATTGCTTTGATACCTGTATGAAGTGGTTCTTTAACCGGCTCACGAAAAATTACGCCAGGCGCTTTTCTCTCCAATGGCATTTCATATTTTTCACCAGTAAGAGGGCCTTTACCATCGATAGGCTCGCCCAAAGTATTCACAACGCGACCGAGCATTCCTTCACCTACATTAATTGAAGCAATCTTTCCCGTGCGACGAACTTTAGCGCCTTCTTTAATGTTGCCGCTATCTCCCATCAGCACAACACCAACGTTGTCTTCTTCAAGGTTAAGCGCAATTGCACGCACACTGTTTTCAAATTCAACAAGCTCACCGCTGCGAACATTGTTGAGCCCGTAAACACGCGCAATACCATCACCTACCTGAAGCACTGTGCCTACTTCTTCCATTTCAGTTGCAACATGAGAATTGCTCAGCTGTTGCCTGAGTATCGCTGAAATTTCGTCTGGTTTAATTTCTGGCATAATCTATTTCTGTTTAATTATTTTTAAGAGATTCGGGATAAAAGACACGAGATGTATCCACCCTTAATCGCTGTTAAATTATTTATCTAATCTTATAAATAAAATCATTATTCTGGAACTGCTTCCTCACTGTGTTCAAATCGTAAGCAACGCTCGCATCTACCAACTGACCGTTCGCCTCAAGAACAAAGCCTCCAATCAGGCTTTCTTTTACTTCTGTATTTAGCTCAATATTCTTCATGCTTGTGGTGCTCTTTATCTTATCTACAATTGCATTTTTCAGTTCGTCACTCACTGGAACAGCAGTAGTCAATTTTACGATATAAATCCCTTTGTACTCTTTATATTGTTCGATAAATGCAGGTATTATTTCTGCCAATACATCTTCGCGGTGTTTTGCAATCAGCAATTTATTGAATGAAGCAGTAAGTGTGCTTATTTTTCCATTTGTTATTGCGTCTAGAATTTTTTGTTTTTTATCAGCACTGATAACCGGGCTTTTCAATATTGATACAAATTCTTTGCTGCTTTTGCAAACTGATTGAAGGAGCAACATATCAGCATAAACCGTTTCCAGTTCGCCTTTTTCAAGCGCCAGATCTATCAGGCTTTTTGCATATCGTGCTGCTAAACGTGGGTTGGGCATTTGTTTAATTTGAAAATCGCTGAATGTCTTAATGTCTCAATTGAGGCATTGAGACATTGAGACATTTGCTAATTAAGTTTTGCTTCGTTTGATAATTGCTTAATATAATTTTCCTGCTCGCTTTTGTTTGAAAGTTCTCTTCTCAAAACTTTCTCGCTCACCTCAATCACTAAATTTCCTATCTGATTTTTAACTTCTGTTATTGCAGCCATTTTTTGCTGTTCGATAGCAGCCATAGCATCGCTCATAATCTTAGAAGCATCCACTTTCGCTTGTTCTTTCGCTTCGCCGATGATCTTATCTTTCATATCACGGGCCTCCTTCAGCAATTGTGCTCTTTCTTCACGAGCTTTTGCAAGTAATTCTTCGTTTTCGCTTTTCAGTTGAGCCATTTCGGCTCTCACTTTTTCTGCTGTCGCGAGGGAATCGGAAATGCCTTTCTCTCTTTCTGCCAATCCTTTCATGATTGCAGGCCACGCAAATTTTCCGAGTATATAGAACACAATCAGGAACGCCAACAGCGTCCATATCAAAAGCCCAAATTCGGGAAGAAGTAATTTCATAAATTCAATTTCTCAATTTGAAAACTCAATGTTTGAATGAAGCTGCACCCTCGGCCCTTTGCGTTGGATGCAGCTATTCGTTTGTGCAATGATATTATAATACCATCGCCAAAAAGCCTACAATAATTCCGAACAATGCAGCACCTTCAACAAGAGCTGCAGTCAAAATCATGTTTGCTCTGATGTCATTAGCTACTTCCGGCTGGCGTGCGATTGCCTCAACAGCACCTTTACCAATTTGGCCAATGCCAATGCCCGCACCAATTGCAGCAAGACCAGCGCCTATAGCACCACCTGCATTCGCCATCGGAGTTGCGCTCAGCAAAATTGTCATTAAATCCATAATCGTGACTTTATAATTAGTGAAAAAAAACTTTTTTAAATCATTACCGAATCATCATGATGTCCTTCCTCATGATGCGCCCCTTCAATTGCCTGCCCAATAAACACTGCGGTTAACATGGTAAAAATAAATGCCTGCAGAAAAGCAACGAGCACTTCAATCAGATAAATAAAGATTGTGAATGCAATTGAAAACGGGGCTGTGCCCCATCCTGCATATTTATTTAAATTAGCAAAAATGAATATGAGGGAAATGAGACAGATAATGATAATGTGCCCTGCCACCATATTCGCAAATAAACGGATAATGAGAGCGAAAGGCTTGATAATAACGCTAATCAATTCAACAGGGACCAAAATAAATTTTACACCTAACGGCACACCCGGCGGATTTAAAATGTGCCCCCAATAATGTTTGTTGGAACTGAAAAGAATTACAATAAAAGATATGATACCAAGTACTGCTGTGAAAGCAATATTTCCGGAAACATTCGCAGAGCCCGGGATTAATCCGAAAATATTATTGATTAAAATAAAAAAGAAAATAGTGAGCAGGAACGGCAAATATTTTTCATAGCTGTTACCCAAATTTGGCTTTGCTACTTCATCGCGAACAAATGTAATTACAGGTTCCAATAAACTTTGAGAACCTTTTGGCGCTGAAACAACACCGTGGCCATTTTTATATTTTTTTGCGATAGCCAGCATTATCCATGTGAAGATGATAAGCGCTATCAACATTTGAACTACATTTCTGGTGAGAGAAACATCATAAATAGTTACCGAAGGATCAATTTCCCCTTTATCATCTAACGCCACAATATCCTGTGCATTATATTTATTTGGATCGAGCTTCAGCTCTTCAATTTTTTCATTGGTGAGCATTAAATAATTCCGATAGCTTTCTTCGCCATGATGAAAATTGGATGACATGAAAGCTTCAAGGCCCCTTTGTTTTGAGTAAAGAATAACAGGAAGAGGGATCGAGATAGGGCTTTTTTCACCATTATCGCCCACAACATCCAATATATGAAAATCATGGTTGTTCAATACGTGACCAAAAATGACTTCCTTGGCATTAAAGCCTTTCTTTTCTTCTTTTTTGCCATCGTTTCCCTGGGCCAACGCTGGAATAAAAATTCCCAGACAAAAAATGCTGAAAGCCGCTACCAACAAAGATTTGAAGCATTTATGCATCATATTTCCCTCTAAAATTTGCGCAAAGATAAGGGTGGAGCATCGAAATATAAAATCGGGTTTTAACTATGGAAACTACCTTGCACAACAGGTTATTTGTGCCTTATTTTGCGAAACCCAATATCAATTCAAAAACAATTGTTTAACACCTGAAGGCATACTATTTCAACCTGTTTTACGTTGTAGCGGATTAAGGCAATAAATGACAATAAAATTCAAACAAACAACCATGAAAACGAGTTTAAGGATTCTGACAGCAGCAACACTTCTCATATCGGCTATCGCATTAACAACAGCATGCAAAAAAGATAGCAGTTCTTCATCATCAGGCTCAACAACAAACAATAGTGCCGCAGCAAATTTATCTGCCAACGGCGCCACAAGCGACAACGCGTTCGATGATGCATTGAACCTTGCCGTTCAAACTGGATATGCTAACAACTTGTCAAGTATAGTCGGACAAAAAAGCGGATCTTCAACGTTAGGCTATAAATTTTGTGCTACTGTAACTGCTTCTACCGATGGCGGTCATTTTCCCGATACAGTTAAAGTTGATTTTGGCGCTACCCCCGGCTGTACTGGCAACGCCGATGGCATTACAAGATCCGGCTCTATAACTTACATATTTTCAGGAAAACTCAGCGCACCAGGAACTACTATTTCAGCAACATTTAATAATTATGTGGTGAACGGCTATCAACTTGGTGGCACATATTCAATTAGTAATACTTCAACCCAAACAGCAATTTCATTCACAACTGCGGTTACAAGTGGCACCATCACTTATCCAAACGACACTTCATATACCTTTTCAGGAAACAAAGTATCTTCATTATTAATACCTCCTAGCAATATTTTGGACCCAACTACTTTTGTATTCAATGTTACAGGAGGCTACACCATCAGCAACACAACCACAGGCGAAACACTTACCGCAAATGTGACCACTCCTCTTGAAAGAAAAGAGACTTGTGCTCACGTTGACAAAGGGATTGTTTCTTTTAAATATACTGCAACAAACATAAGTGTTAACGGAACACTTGACTATGGCGATGGCACTTGCGATGATTCTGCACTTATCACGATAGGCACATTCACAAAAACAGTAACACTTCCATAATAAATTTCAATAGCGTATAAATAAAAAAAGGAGCAACAAAACGCTCCTTTTTTTATTTATATGATGTGATGACACTAACTATTTTTCGTCTCTAATTTTTTTAATTTTTTCAAGCTGCTCTACATCTATTTTATCTTTCGGGCGATTGATTGCTTTTTTATTTTCTATTAAATGGTTGATATGAAGGAACGGGATTTTCACTCCTTCGATATCCGCAATAGAAGCGAGTTTCAAGCATTCATCAAAACTAATATTTTCAAGTCCTTTCATTTCGGTCATGATGTCAATCTCAATTCCCGCTCCATAAAATGTAGTCCATCCGGGAATGAAATCCATTGTTTCGATTGATTCAAAATCGCCTTGTTCTAATTCAATAAAAGCTTTTCTTAAATTTTTTCGATTTTCGAGCGTGTCTTCGAGCCATAAATCAACATCTTCTGTTGTTCTGCTGAAACCATGAAACACGGTTGCAAAACCACCGACCATAATATAGTTTACATTATTATCGTTGAGCTTTTGCCAAAAATCAATAAGCTGTTCATTGAAAATATCCATAACAATGGATTTATGGCTTGTGAGTAACGGTCGCTTTTTTCAGCATTGCACTAAGCCTGAGCATTTTTGTAAAGGCAAGAAGCTTTTCTTTATCAGACCGATAAATGTTTTCCTTCAATTTTTCATCTTCAGATTTATGCGCAAAGCCATAGACCGGAGCATCCTCATTGAGAATATTTTGAGATGGTTTATTTGTATCTTTTTCGTTCATGACTGGATGCTTGTGCTTTTTGCTGGATGTGCAATTTTGTTGAATTGCATTTCATGCAATTTACTATAAAATCCGCCGATTGCCAACAGCTCTTCGTGTGTTCCCGTCTCTTTGATTTCGCCTTTGTCGAGCACAATAATTTTGCTGGCTTTGCGAATGGTAGAGAGACGATGCGCAATAACAATCGAAGTTCTTCCTGCAACTAATTTATCAATGGCATTCTGTATTAATAATTCTGATTCAGTATCCACCGATGAAGTCGCTTCGTCCAAAATAAGAATGGAAGGATTGTATAATAAAGCTCTGATGAAAGATAATAATTGTCGTTGACCAAGTGACAACGTGCTTCCTCTTTCCATCACATTATAATCGTAGCCGCCGGGCAGCTCCATAATAAAATCGTGCATGCCCATCAACTTGGCAGCTTCAACTATTTTTTCCTGAGGGATAGCTTCGTTTCTTAATGTGATATTATCTAAAACAGAACCTGAAAAAAGAAAAACATCCTGCAATACTACTGCAATATGGCTTCGCAATGCATCCAGATTATAATCTTCGATTTTTACGTCATCAATTTTTATTGCACCTTTTTGAATGTGATACAAACGGTTCATCAAACTGATGATAGAGGTTTTTCCGCTTCCGGTATGACCAACAATAGCAATCGTTTCTCCGGGCTGAACCGTGAATGAAATGTTTTTTAGCACATAACGGTCATCCACATACGCAAACCAAACATCACTGAATTCAATTTTGCCTTTAATCATTTCTGGTTTATATGCATCTTCACGGGATGGAGGCGTGAAATCATCATTATCCAAAACCTTAAAAACTCTTTCGCTTGCCACCATGCCCATTTGAAGCACATTGAATTTATCTGCAATAACACGCAATGGGCGGAACAATAAATTGAGGTATAAAAAGAAAGCAATTATTTTTCCTGATAATTCTTTTGCTTGTTGCTCAGGAATTTGAAGTACCTGACGAGCGCCCCACCAAACCAATAAGCCCGTTGATACCGCAAGAATTATTTCTACCAAAGGAAAGAAAATAGAATAAGCAAAAATGGCATTGATGTTTGCGTTGCGATGTTCTTTATTGATTCTTTTGAATTTTGAAAACTCTCTTTCTTCGGCTGCAAAAGCTTGCACCACCTGCATTCCTGTGATATGCTCCTGAACAAACGCATTCAAGTTTGAAACGGCGTTTCGAACTCTTATGAAAGATTTATTCACGCTTTCCTTAAAAACATAAGTTGCCAATATCAGGAAAGGAAAAGGCACCATGCAAATCAATGTAAGTTTCCAGTCAACATAAAACATAAATCCCAGCACTGAAACAATAGAAAGTAAATCTGCAATGATTGGGATCAATCCATCCGAAAAAATATCATTGATTGCTTCAATGTCATTAATAGTTCTTGTAGTTAAAGTACCAATCGGTGTTTTATCAAATTGAGAAAGATTAAGACCGAGCACTTTTTTATAAACCGTCGTGCGCAAATCTTTTACTACTGTTTGTCCGAGCCACGCCGTGATATAGGAAAAATAAAACCGACAAATAGTTTCGACTAAAAGCAAACCAATTTGAAACACAGTGATCCAGATCACCAATCTTATCATTTCATTTTTGATAGAAAGATTATCCGTAACTCCTTTGCGTATATAATCATTCACCGTTATCTGAATCAGGAATGGACGAAGCGGAGAAACAACAGCAAGAACGATTGATAAAAAAATAGATAAGTAAACGCGCCGCTTGTATGGCGATGCATATTGAAAAACCCTTTTTAAAGAGCTGAAGTCAAAAATTTTTTTTCTCTTAACTGTTTCGGACATAGAGCTTGCAAAGATAAGTTAGTTTTCAGTTTCGAGTTTCGAGTTTGTAGTTCTGCTATTCGAAAAGAGCTTATTAAATGGGATAACCCGATGATATAAAGCGAAGGGTGAAAAATATAATGAACTACAAAGCTCAGAACTGGAAACTAAAAACTGGCAACTCGAAACTTTAAACTATTTCTCCATCGCCTTCCGATATGCCTTAATAAAAATAGCTCCGAGGTTTTTGTAAGGAGGTATATAATCATCGAACCGATCTTTTGCAACGGCGTCGTTCCTGAATTTGAATCCAAGATTTTTCCACATGCTGAGCCACTCGATATTTCTTCCAGAGACCAAAGTATTATTGATTGCTTGCAGAATTGGTTCGTTCACAGTTCTCGTTCCAACTTGCTTTGATGAAATGATGTGCGCATCGTTGCTGATCTTCAGCACTTCGCTCAAATTATTATAACCACCGCAGGAACCAAGCACCACAATTTTTGCAGAAGACTGTAATCTTTTTAATGTTGATGAAACATGATAGCTATGACCACGATGAATATAAATACTCGGTCTTATATTTTTGGATTCCAAATATTCGCCCAATGCATCCTGCGCCTTTTCATCGGGATCATCTTCACCATTCAATGGCTTGTTTGCAAAAATAGAAACGTGTTTGCCTTTGATTGATGTAATTGTTACCCATTGCGGGTTCTCGCTGATTTTCCATTCCGCTTTGTTATGAAATAATCCCATAAAATCGGCATAAGAATATTGTCCATCCTTATCTTCATCGCCACCATAAAAAAATGCTTGCTCCACAACTCGACCAGCAGAATCTTTGAGCGAATTATAATCAATTTTATAAATCGGCGGTATGCCAAGCCTTTCGGAAAGATCAATTTTTTTGCTGGTATCCGCAGATTCAAAAAGTGTTTGCAACAAATTATAAATGATGATGCCTTTTTTATTATCAGCTTCCAAATTTTTTCTATAGTTCCATTTTGTTTCGCTCAGCACAAATTTTGCAAGTGGTTTATTCTTTTCAAAAATGCTACTGTAAGAATCTGCAACATCCACCGCATCTTCCTCCCTTGCTTTTTCAAGCCCGATGGTGAAAGCTTTCATTACAGTGTTCGCATTTTCTGGGTCCATCGTTCCTAAAAAATTATCAAGCGTATTGTATGCCGCAGCCATCTTGATAAATTTTCTGAAATAATCTCCATGCGTCCACATCAGTAAACTGTCTCCATCTGGAGATTTCATGCGCTGAAAAATTTGCGGATAAACACCACGAACATAACTGGAAGTGTAAATCAAATCTTCGCTCATCACCACCAAATAATATAACTCTTCAGCGCTTAAAGGCTCAAGCACTTTAAATCTCACCGGATCCGGTTTATCGTGTAATCCGTTAATTTCATTCACAAAAATCTCTCTTGCTTTGTTAGCGAGCATCTGAGTGAGCGCCGCCATTTCAAGTGCGGTATCGCGTGCGGGAGGAAGAAGCCGTGCAGCATAATCCAATCGCGTTTTCACCAGTAGCTTATAATAATTTAAGCCATCATCTTTCACTTTGTCAATTTCTTCAATCGTCAATTTCCCTTTCAATAAATTATCCAAAAAAGGAAAATATAATTGTCCACTTTTGCTGATCGCCATTTGCCCGATCACATGCACAAGCGTATCGCGGCTTTCGCGAATACGTTGCCCGAGCGAGTTTCGCGCAGCAGCATAATCATAGAGCTGACGCATGTTATTATGCCCCGCTGCAATAATCAAACTGTCAGTAAAAGGAACATCCAGATTATTCTGTAGCCTACTTAGAATTTCTGAAGGATGTAGTTCGCAATATTTCCTGAACAAAACATATCGTGATGGTTTGATGCCGGCATTTTCATAAGGCAGCAAAAAACAACCAATCAAAATTTCTCCAACGCCATAAACATTTTCTTCCACCACAGGAACGATGCTTTCATTTCTTTTATCAAGCACCATCGCTTTTTCATAAGCTCTCTCAAGATTGGAGGCAATTGAAGGAGGAAAATCGCGCTTGTTCACATTATCATTAAAACCATTCAGCATAAATTCAATGCCGCGCAGGTATCTTTTTTTATTATTGCTGTTCATCAGCGTATCCTCTTCAATTCGCTGCTGAAGATCATCAACCTTTCTTATTAAAGCTTCATTTATTTCCAACTTCACATTTTCGTCTTTCGCCACAACATTCTTCTCTTCGAGCGCTAAAAGTTTTTTCTGTGCCTTGTCAATATCATCATGAAAAAGCATGCGATCTGGGGCAACTTTATAAGGATAATTTTGGGCAAAGGCTGTAGAACAAAAGAAAATGAGAATAAAGAAAATAAAATTAGGTCGTGAGATAACGAACTGAGAGAGCCGTATTCCTTTTTGTGTAAAAAATTCAACCATGTAAATAAGCGTTTCAAAAATTTTCTGTAGGATAAACTGGATACAAAAGTACTACCAATTAATATATACATAACGCAAAAAGCGGCTTCAGGTTGTTTGCCACTATTTTTTTGCCACAGATTACACGGATTAGCACAGATGTGAGCAAACAGAGGCTTAGAAAATGATCAGCCAGTTGCAAAAAAACTTCTGTATTATCTGTGCTAATCTGAGCAATCTGTGGCTACCTTTCTGCATTTATTAATATGAATTCATCTTCAATTTCCGCTCTTTTCAATGCTATCTATATATTAAGAAATTGTGAACTCGCCAACCGAAGCCCGCTCTGAGCGTTATTTCTATTAGGTTTGCGTAAATTTTGATGAAATGGATACAAAAGGCAAGAAAATATTGATAGCTGATGACGAACCGGATATCCTTGAAATTATTCAATACAACCTTTCGAAAGAAGGCTATGAAGTAACTACTGCAAAAGATGGCGACGACGCTTTGGCAAAATCAAAATCCTCAAAGCCCGATCTGATTATTTTAGATATTATGATGCCCAAAAAAAGCGGCATTGAAGTTTGTGAGATATTGAGATCACAGCCTGCTTTCAAAGACGTACTGATTATTTTCCTGACCGCATTGAACGATGAAAGCAATCATATTAAAGGACTTGAAATGGGCGCCGATGATTATGTGAACAAACCAATTAGCCCGAAAGTGCTGGTGAGCCGAGTGAACGCTTTGTTCCGCAGATTTGGCAAGGAACCGGAAGGCAAAGTGCTGAAGATTGAAAACCTCACCATCGATCCTGATAGATATGAAGTGATAGTGGGCGATAATAATATCACACTCGCAAAAAAAGAATTTGAATTGCTTTATCTGCTTGCTTCGCGACCGGGCAGGGTTTTTCTACGCAATGAAATTTTGAACCAGGTTTGGGGAAATGATGTGATTGTTGGCGACAGAACGATTGACGTTCACATTCGCAAAGTGCGTCAGAAACTGGGGCTTGATTGTATTACTACCATTAAAGGTGTTGGTTATAAATTCGACTTATAAACTTCGTGTGCATTAATAAATATGGCAGGCATCAAAAAATGTTTTGCTTTGTAAAGAAGTCCATTCAAGGATTTAGGATATATGTTCTCCACCAAAAATCTTTCGCCGAAACAATTATCTGCATTCACAGCAGGCGTTATCGCTGTCCCCGTTTCCATTGGCATTTATTTTTTAGATAATAACTGGAAAATAAGTCTCGGAGCTTTCATCCTCATCTTTGGAATTGGTTATGCGCTTATTCTTTTCACGCTTGAAACATTTATCTATCGAAAAATAAAATTGATATATAAGCTCATCTATCAAACAAAAGCCACTAAAAAAGAAGAAGTTTATTTTAAATATATCCTTCCAAAAAAAAGTATTGATGAAGTCCGTGAAGAGGTTGAAAAATGGGGCGAGAAAAGAAATGAAGAAATTGAATTGCTGAAAAGAAATGAAGCTTACAGAAAAGAGTTTTTACAAAATTTAGCACACGAATTTAAGACACCAATTTTTTCCATTCAGGGCTATATTGAAGGCGCGATGGAAGACACCGATGTGAGCAAGAAATTTTTGGAAAATGCAGCAAGAAATGTTGAAAGGCTTGTGAACCTCGTGAACGATCTGGATGAAATATCAAAGTTGGAAAGAGGCGAACAACTTTTATATAAACAGAATTTTTTGATACAGGATTTGATCAAAGAAGTTTTTGAATCCCTCACCATAAAAACGCAGGAAAAAAACATCACTTCATTCATCAAAAAAGGTTGCGAATTTCCCATCACCGTTTTTGCTGATAAAGAAAAAATAAGAATGGTGCTGATCAACATAATCGAGAACGCCAGCAAATATGGAAGAGTAAATGGATCAATTATGGCAAGCATTTATATAACTGATGAAATGCATGTGCTTATTGAGATCAGCGATGATGGTATTGGCATTGAAGAAGAACATCTCCCAAGAATATTTGAAAGATTTTACCGCACTGATGCCGGTCGCAGTCGTGATCGTGGCGGCACCGGACTTGGTCTCGCTATCTGCAAACATATCATTGAAGCGCACGGACAGCGCATTCATGTAAGAAGCACACCTGATGTTGGAACCACGGTAGGGTTTACGTTGGAAGGGAAGAGGGAGTAAAGTGGTAAGAAATTAGTGGTAGGTGGTAAGAAAATTTCAAATTTTATTAACGACTTCGAATTCGGAAACCATCAACCATAAACTACAAACCACAAACTAACTTATCTTTGCAGCTTAAATTTTTTCAAAGTGGAAATGGCAACTCAAACATTCGATTACGCTAAGTGGAACAGCGAGCTTCCTGCGTTGAGCAAGCAATATCAAACCGCAAGCCCTTATCCGCATATTGTGCTGGAGAATTTTCTAAATCCAGAAGTGCTGGATGAATGCATTGATGAGTTCAATAAATTGAATGAAGCTGATGGCTGGATCAACTACACACATTACAACGAAAAAAAGAAAGGTCTTAATAAATTAGATGCATTGCCTGAAACAATAAAAGGCACCATCAACGAATTGAATTCTCCTGAATTTCTAAAATTTCTGAGTGAGCTAACGGGCATCAATAACCTACAGAAAGATGACCATCTCGAAGGCGGCGGCATTCATCAATCTACAAAAGGTGGCTTCTTAAATATACATGCAGATTTCACCGTTCACCCACATCATAAAAACTGGCAGCGCAGGGTGAACGTGCTGGTTTATTTGAATAAAGATTGGAAAGAAGAATGGGGCGGCAAACTGGAATTGTGGGACAAAAAAATGAAAGGCTGCGAAGCGGAAGTGCTTCCTGTTTATAATCGTTGTGTGATTTTTAATACCGATGCAGATTCTTATCATGGGCATCCTTTGCCAATGACCTGCCCTGAAGGAACATTCAGAAGATCGATTGCATTATATTATTATTCTATTGAAGAAAATCCTTTCCGTCGCGCCACTTATTATCAAGCACGTCCAGGTGATGGCAGTAATAAATTAATGGTGAAAATTGACAATGCAATGGTCGCTACTTACACAGCCATCAAAGGAAAGCTTGGCGCAAATGATAAATTCATCAGCAGGATTTTGAGATTTTTTTCGGGGAAGAAGAAGTAGATTCTAAATCTTATTCGAAGAAAAAATTAAATCATTATTTGGAAAGGATACCCCAATCAAAATTAATACCCAGCTCCTTTTCTATATCTGCCATTATCAACTCAACTTTGTTTCCAATTAGGACATGGTATTTAGATTTTTTGAACAATGCCATTATTCCAATTAAAACATATTCTAAAACCATTTTTCCAGCTACTAACCTCGCTTGTAAGAACCAGAGACCGCAACCACTTATACCATGTGGATCGTCAATTCTATCATGATTTCTTTCAATAATATCTATCCCTTTGCCAGCAAAATTCAATACATAATTCTTTTCGGGGTCAATGCTGTAGTATTTATAAGCCTTTTGATTTGCCATACTTAGCAAAAAATGCGATGAACCTGTATAAATATCTCCATCATTCTTCCATATGTTTTTTACAGGATAGCCACTAACCATATAATTTGTAGTTTCTTTCGGAATATGTGAATGACAAATTTTTTCAATTGGAAGAAATTCATATTTTTCCGAAATTAATAATCCTAGCATTTTATCTAAAATAATATACGCAACATCTAAAAAGCTATCGCTTTTAAAATCCGTTTGATGGCAGAAACCAATAACTTGTTGTTCGCCAATTCTAGTATTGACATACAACGAATTATTAGGTACATCAGTTGGAATATGAGACGCGGTAAATATTAAAAATTGATTTCGAATTTTGACTAGAACGCAAGATCCATATGGTTTATAGTCATATATAAACTTGCTTTTTTCTCTCGTCAAAAATTGAATTGTATGAAAATGTATCTTTTCTTTCGAAAGATTTAGAGCTTCATTTTCAAAAATGAATTCTGCTTGTTTAATATTCATTTTAATCTTTTGGCAGAATAACAAATTTAAGAATTAGTAGCGAATGCCCAGCAGGACATAAAGTCAAAGACTTTAAACATGTTTATATTTGAGAACTACATCTATTTGTAAGCCGCTCGAGTCATCCAATATGCAACACTATTAATCAATTGAAATGAAAAAAGTCCTTTTGCTACTTTTTATAAGTCTTTCTCTGAAAGGAATTGCCCAAAGCAAACTAGATATTGCAATTTCAAATTTTAAAAAACTCTATGCTGAAAATGTTAAGCCTCCCTTCAATCCAAAAATCTATTATAATAAGTCAGAGAGAAAGATTGATATAGGTTTGGCAGGAAGTGATTGGCAAATTCCTTTGCAAGCAAATGTAATCTACAAGTATGACACTTCTTCCATAGCGGCTTATACTCATAGTCAGCAAGTATTAATATTTTCTTGGGAATTTGAAAACAAAGGGGACGAAAAAAATGCAGCAGGAACGGAAGAGAAAAGCATAGAAATAGTTTTTAAAACAAAAGATGCTTGTTATCACATAATCGATGCAATAGTAGAAATTAGACAATCAACTGAACAAAAAAATTAGTCTTAAATGATTGTGTGTACTTCGAGAAAGTGTCAATTCATTTCACCAGAATCTCTCGCTTCAAAAACACAAACCCATTCTTCCTATACAATTCTTTCAGCTCTGGATATTTTTTGAAGTTATCAATCCTATCAACTTTTGAAACAAAGTAAACGGGCTTGTCAATGTTTCCTGTTAACAACCATTGTTCATCGTATGATTTTGGGTTGGCGGGTATTTCCTTCTTCACATAAAAAAGTTGCGCGTAACTGAAATAGCCAAGCGTGTTCACATAACAATTTTCTCCTTCGTGCTGAATGAAAAAATCAATCGCAGCGCCTTGAGAATATCTTTCCACTTTCGGAACAATAATCGCCGATGCTAAAAAAATCATAATCGCCGTTCCGCCAAAAAGGACCCAAGCTGCTTTTTGAAAATTATTTTTTCTCAATTGAATAATGCCAACGATAATCGATATCACCAATATTGTTCCGACAATTCCTTCCAATCCGTTCCAATGCACGTCAGCTTCCATATTGCCTTGTGCAAATTTGTCTTCAACATAAGGAGCAAGCTTTTTAATATTCATCGCGAGATAAGGAACCGCTAATAACAACAACGAAATGATGCCACCAAGCACTGCAATAAAAACGCCTACATATTTTTTATAGCTCATTATTTTCAGATCCCATTTATAGATTGAATACGCTGCTAAAAACGTGAGCGGAAACCAAGCCATGGAAGAATAATGAATGATGCGAGATTGAACAATCGTGAACAAAATCGTCACCACCCAAAATAAAATCAGCATCCATATTTTAAAATCTTTATCAAAGCGGCTGCTGTATTTTGATTTGAAAAAAGAAGGGATGGCAATCAACGATGCGGGAAAACATCCAATCAATAACACGATATAATGATATCCGAAAAAACCTTTCTGATCGGCATCGTGCGTTGTGAATAATCGATATTGATATTTCAAAAATTCTTCAATAAACCACGGACCATTCTTCATCGTTTCATAACCATACCAAGTGCAGGTTACAGCAACTGCAAGTATCAAAAATAAAATCGCGTGCCACCAGTTGAAATAAATTTTAAAACGATTGTAGATCAGATAAACACCAAGCGATAATAAAAAAACCATCAGCGACACTTGTCCTTTCATCAACACAGCAAGTCCCATAAAAACTCCTGACCACACCACATAACGCAAAGGATTTTTATTTAATCCTTCTTTATTAAAACCATTTCTGCTCCAATGATATAAAATGAAATTGAAGAGCGCCAAAAAAGTGAACAGGTTAAACCATGGATCAATAATGCCAGATTTAAAATACATGTTCGGAAAAAGTGATCCGCCATAAGCAAGCGCCCAAAGCACCCCGAATTTCTTATCATAAATTTTCGAGCCGCATAAAAAAACAACAATCAATGTAACAATTCCACAAACTGCATTTGGAAAACGCGCCGCAAATTCTGTGACACCAAATGTTTTCATTGCAGCAATCTGCATCCACATAAACATTGGCGGCTTTTCCCAGAAAGGTTTGAAGTTGATATAAACACGACTGTAATCATCAAGCTTCATCATTTCGCGTGAGCATTCCGCAAAATTTATTTCATCCCAATCGAAAAGATGGACCCTTCCAAGAAATGGGATAAAAAAAAGCGCCGCAAGCGCTGCGATGAGAAGGATGATTTGAGTTTTAGTTAAACGCATTTGAGATGTACGATTTACGATGTATGATGTGCGATTTCTAAGACAGTTGCCAGTTTCAAGTTTTCAGTTTCCAGTTCTTTAGCTCGAAGACTACAATTAAAAATTACAGCTTACTTTCTACATTATTAATTACTAATTATCAATTATTAATTCTCCATCCCCCTCGCCTCATACATTTTCCGCTTCATCAATTTCCATTTGCACAAACGATGAACGATTGAAACGCGCAGCACGCCTAAGCCATACGTAATGCTCCTACTCAAATTGATGCTCGATGCTTCTTCAAAATATTTTGTCGGACAAGTAACTTCTGCAATTTCATAATCCAGATAAATAATTTGCGAGAGCATTTCATTATCAAAAACAAAATCTTCTGAATTCACTTCATAGTTGATGCGCTGCAAAACTTCTCTCGAAAAAGCTCTGTAACCGGTATGATATTCTGCTATCTTTTGCCCAAGCATCACGTTTTCAAAAAAAGTGAGCAGGCGATTAGAAATGTATTTATATAAAGGCATGCCTCCTTTCAAAGCGCCCTTGCCAAGTGTTCTTGCGCCCAACACAACTTGATATACATTATTCGCGATCAAGTAAGCCATTGAAGGGATCAGCTTCGGCGTGTACTGATAATCGGGATGGAGCATGATCACAATATCGCCGCCAATTTCAAGCGCTTTGTTATAACAACTTTTTTGATTGCCACCATAACCGCGGTTCACATCATGACTGATAATATGCGCAATGCCGAGCTCACGAGCCACTTCAACTGTTTTATCGTTGCTGTTGTCATCCACTAAAATCACATCATCCACCATATCAAAAGGAATTTCCTGATACGTTCTCTTCAACGTCAGCGCAGCATTATAAGCCGGCAAGACAATCACTAATTTTTTTCCATTAATCATTCCAATGTTCGATTTACGATGTACGATTTCTCATAATCATACACTCTTCATTTAACTATTTAATTACTCATTATCAATTATTAATTCGTAATGCTAATCCATATCCAATTTCTTAAGTTCTAATTTTTCAATCCATGATGGGTGATTATCAATTACAAAATACACCATCAACGCAACAGGGACACCAATCAATGCACCTACTAAAACATCCTGCAAAAAATGTTGGGCAAGATATATTCTTGAATAACCCACCAATATGGCGGCTAATAAATAAAGCAAGCTTATCTTTTTATTTTTTGTGAAAATAGAAAGAATGGTAACTGTACCGAATGCAGTTGCCGTATGACCTGAAGGAAAACTTGCATTTCCAACGTTAGTGATTCCATGAATAAAGTACGGATAGTTCGTATTTTCCAAAAGCGTTTGCGGTCTTGGCATCGGAAAAATATTTTTCAAGACCTGCACCATCAATCCGGCCAAAAGAAAAGTAAAAACAATTTCCCAACCCGGTAATGGCTTTCTAAACCAAAGCAATAACAAAAATAAACCAATTGAATAAAGTCCATCACCAACATTAGTGTAGATCATGAAAAACAAATCAACCGAATGGCTGTGATAGGAATTCAATAAAATAAAGCCATCGACTTTGGAATGCAACGCTAAAAACACAATGGATGCTGTCAGAAATAAAAAATAACCGATAAAAAAATTTCGGTTCAGTGAAATTATGTTTCTAATTTTTTGCATTTTGTATTACAAATTTTCTTTTCATGCATCGAAACGCTTAGGCATCAGACGGCTTCGGGTATATGATAAAACTATACTGCAAATAGCCTTCAGATACATTCTTGGTTATTGCGTGAATCTTATATAAAGCTGCAAAAGTAAATATAAACTGCCAAGTGGCTTGAAGAGAGCATTCTGTTTATATTCCAACAGACTTTTTTCAAAATCATCAAGCGTTTATATTAGATTTGGAATCCATTTTCAACACAAAACTGTCCTCATGTACACAGGCTCAATCCTTGAAGGCGATTCCAATCTTTCTGATGAAAGAAAAAAGTGGTCTGAATCAATCGACGCATTCACCAAAGCTAATTTGGAAGCCGATTCCAATTTTTTTATGCATCAGGCTCTTTCTACTCCTTGTCTTGATGTGTTGGAAGAATGCGAAGGGATTTATATCATTAATCAGCAGGGAAAACGCTACATGGATTTTCATGGCAATTCTGTTCATCAGATTGGTTATAGAAATCCTTATGTGATAGAAGCTATAAAAAAGCAGCTCGATATCATGCCTTTTTCTCCAAGGCGATTTACTAATCTTCCTGCAATTGATCTTGCAAAAAAATTGGTTTCGATATTGCCTTCGCCATTGAATAAAGTGCTGTTCGCACCCGGCGGCACTTCAGCCATCAGCATGGCATTGAAACTTGCCAGATTAGTAACAGGCAAACAAAAAATTATTTCGTGGTGGGATTCATTTCATGGCGCTTCCATGGATGCTATTTCCGCAGGTGGCGAACGCGAATTTCGTGCAGGGCTTGGACCTTTGCTTGCGGGAACTGAACATATTCCCCCGCCAAATTCTTACCGCCCGCTTTTTTCTGGAGTAACTAACGACAATGCTTATGCGGAATATTTGGAATACGTAATCGATAAAGAAGGAGATATCGGCGCATTTATCGCGGAGCCGATAAGAAATACAGATGTGCAAGTGCCTTCAAAAGCATATTGGAAAAAAGTTAGAGAAATATGTGACAAGAATAATATTGTGCTAATCCTCGATGAGATACCAACCGCATTCGGGAGAACTGGAAAAATGTTTGCGTTTGAAAATTTCGATATTCAACCTGATATACTTTGCTTGGGAAAAGGATTGGGTGCTGGCATTTTTCCATTGGCTGCGATGGTGGCAAATGAAAGTTTCAATCGCTTTGGCAATGTTTCGCTCGGGCATTTCACGCACGAAAAAAATCCGCTCGCTTCTGTTGCTGCACTCTCAATGATTGAATTTATTGAAAAAAACAATTTGCTACAGAGCACGCAGCAAAAAGGAGAATGGATGAAAGAAAGGCTGAACGAAATGAAAGCAAAATATCCGCTTATTGGTGATATACGTGGACTTGGATTATTATGGGGCGTTGAATTGGTGACTGATCACGAAACAAAAAACAAAGCGACCAAACAAGCAGAAGCCGTGCTTTATAATTGTCTTCAAAATGGTTTGAGTTTTAAAATCTCTCAGGGAAACACTTTGCAATTAGCGCCGCCATTAATCATTACTGAAAAACAATTAGCTGATGCGATGGATATTTTGGAAAGTGCGATAGAGAAAGCTAGCAAAAGCATTTAGGGTTTAGTTATAAAATCACCCGCTTCTCTTCTGCGATCTTGCCAATGCACATTTCTCCAGCCATTCTTTTCCGAATGGATCGACATTTCCAAAGCGGCTAATATCAAATTCAGTGAAATCAAAAGGGTTTGGCTTCCCAGCTATCATCTCAGCAAATGCAAGACCAACTCCGCCAGCAACAGAAATCCCTGCGCCAGCACAACCAGTTGCTGCATATAAATTTTTTATGCCGGGCACAATCCCCATGCTTAGATTATTATCAGGCGTATAACCCGAAAAACCTGCGATGTAAAACTTCAATCCGATATCATAAACAGCTGGAAAAAATCGGGCGAGATTATCAATTACTTCACTCAAATCACTAATGCCTTTATCATTGCTAAATGGGAAATCGCTGATATCAGCAGGAATCTCTTTTGGAGAAACGCTCATCGATTTTTTTTCGCGTATACCAAAAAGTAATGCGCCTCCTTCTGGTCTTGCATAAGCTTGTGCATCTGGCAAAAGAACAATAGAAGAATCGACCGGAAAAATATCATTTCGTTCTGTGATCCAATATTGGCTTCTTACAGGTGCCATCGGCAGACCAACGCATGCTTGCGCAGCGAATATGGGAGACCATGCGCCCGCAGCAATCACCACAGAATCAGCAAAAATATTTCCTGCATTTGTTGAAACACCTACTGCATTATCTTCTTCTATTAATAATTCGTTCACTTCAATTCCTTGACGAATATCCGCGCCTTGCATTTTTGCGCATCGCTCAAAAAAAGTACCGAGCAAATAAGGATCACAATATGATTCACCGGGCATGAAACCAAATTTCAACACTTCATCCGTCTTCAACCAAGGCACTTTATTTCGTACAGTTTCTTGCGATAAATATTCTGCAGGCTCATTAAATGCTGAAGCAACGTTCATCAATTCATCGAGTGCTGCAACACTTGATTCGCTTGCAGCAACATGCAGCACTCCCACTTTTTTCATATCCATGCTTTCACCCAATTGCTTTTCCATTTCAGCAATGGCATGATAAGTTTCATAAGAAAGCGGCACAAAATGTTTCTTGCTTCTTATGCGTGTAACCAATGCAGCAGCGCGGCTTGTAGCGGAATTGCAAATTTCATTTCGTTCAAGCACGATTATTTTTTTGCCGGGATTATTTTTTGTGTAATAATATGCAATGGCACATCCGAAAACACCGCCGCCAATAATTACTGCGTCTGCTTTTTCTGCTAATTGGGTGACCATGCTTTGATTAGAAATTTTATTTCAAATATTCTTTGATAGCAGCAACCAAGCCTTTTACATCATCCGGAAATATTTGTCCGATATTACCAATGCGAAATGCATCAGTCTTGCTCAGCTTGCCGGGATAAATAACAAATCCTTTTTCATTGAGCTTATTATAAAAATCTGCAAAATTGAAATTGCTTTTTTCCGGATATAAAAAAGAAGTGATGATATGTCCTTGAATTTCTGGTCGCAGATATTGCTTCACGCCCAACGCAGCCATACCTTCATCCAAAATTTTTTTATTGGTTTTGTAGCGCTGCTCTCTTGCTTTAATGCCGCCTTCTTCTTCCAACTCTTCCATGGCTTTTCTAAAAGCCATGATGCTTAATGTTGGTGGCGTGAAACGAAATTGCCCGTTTGTTTCTAATCCATTCCATTGATCATATAAATCAAGACTTAAACTTCTTGCCTGTCCTTTTGCTTTTAATAATTCGCTTTTCTTGCACAATGCAAATGAAAAACCGGGAACACCTTCAATACATTTGTTTGATGATGAAACTAAAAAATCAATGTTCAATTCTTTCATATCCATTTCCACACCACCGAAACTGCTCATTGCATCAACAATAAAAACTTTATTGAGCGATTTGCATATCGCGCCAATTTCTTTTATCGGGTTAAATAAACCTGTTGTTGTTTCGCTGTGAATACAGGCAACGTGAGTAATATCAGAATGCGATTTCAAAAAATTTTCTACTACCTCAGGCGAAACAATTTCATCTTCTTCAAAACGGATTATATGGTGATGGATGCGATGGATGTTTGCCATCTTCACAATCCTTTCTCCATAAGCACCATTCACTAAAATGAGCAAATTGTCATTTGCACCAACAACGCTGCTGATCACACTTTCCACCCCGAATGTGCCAGAGCCTTGCACTATCACACATTCATAACCTTCTTCTCTTGAAACATGTGCCAGTTTTAATAATCCATCTCTGATATCTTTCACTGCTTTTACAAACACATGATCCCTTGAACCCATATCTTCCAGCATCGCTTCCTTAACTGTTTTTGAAGTTGATAGAGTACCGGGCGTAAACAATATTTTTTTCATACGAATTTGTTGAGCGCTTTTATTTATCTGAAACTTTTATTAAGATGGTTTTAATTTTTACCAAGGCATTGAAAATGTTTTCACATACGTGAAGCATTTCATTGCTTCAATAACACCTTCTTTAATACCAAGACCAGAATCTTTGATGCCACCAAACGGTGAGCTTTCAATTCTATAACCTGGCACTTCATTAATATTTACAGTACCTACTTTTAATTCTTTGATGAACCGAAGCGCATATTGCATGTTGTTTGTAACAATACCACTTGATAATCCATACGCAGTAGAATTGCTCAATGCGATTGCATCATCAATATCTTTAAATGTAAGAATCGGTGCCAGCGGACCGAATGATTCATGCACAACCATATCAGCGTTTCGTGGCACATCAACAATAACAGTCGGCTCCATCATTGCACCATTTCGTTTTCCGCCTAATAAAATTTTTGCGCCTTGCTCAACCGATTTATTCACCACATTTTCAAGATAGATAGCAGAAGCTTCATCAATCACTGTTCCTACAACCGTTTTAGGATCTGATGGATCACCGCAGATGTATGTCTTTGATTTTTCTACAAACTTTTCTATGAATGCATCTTTTATTTTCTCATGAACAAGTATGCGTTTTACCGCCGTGCAACGTTGCCCACTATTGCGATATGAACCTTCTGCGGCAAGATAAACAGCCACATCAAGATCGGCATCTTCCATAATAATAATAGGATCATTTCCACCCAATTCCAATATCACTTTTTTATATCCTGCTGTTGCAGCAATTCTTTTTCCAACAGGAACGCTTCCTGTGAATGAAACGATATCCACTTTTGGATCTTTCACCAAAGGCTCTGCAATTTCATTTGTTGGTCCTAATAAAACGCTGAGCATATAATGAGGCAATCCCGCTTCATATAAAAGCTCAACCAATTTTATTGCTGTCAGCGGTGTTTTTTCTGATGGCTTTAAAATTACCGGAGTGCCCACTGCAATGGCTGGTGCAATTTTATGCGCCACCTGATTTAGCGGATGATTGAATGGCGTGATGCAAAGTGCCAGCGACAAAGGTTCGCGCAGCGTAAATATTTTTCTTGCTTTGCCGCTTGGAGAAATGTCACATGAAAATATTTGTCCGTCATCTTTTAGGCTTTCAATCGCTGCGAACATCAGCACATCATGCGCACGACCTGTTTCATAAATGGCTTCGCGAATAGCGAGCCCAGATTCGGCGCTGATTACCTTCGCAAATTCTTCTCTGCGCTCTATTAATAAATTTCTTGCTTTTTCAAGTATGCTGAAACGATCATAACGGGTTAATTTTTTCCCACCTGCCAAAGCTGCTTCAATTGCCTGCTGTGCGTGTGATGAATTTGCTAATGTAACGGTGCCAACTAACCGATTATCGTAAGGACTTTTTACTTCAAGCAAATTATCGGAGCTAATTGCTTTTCCCGCAACATAGCAATGCATGTTCCATACAGAAGTATCTATCGAATTCTTTTTTTCCTGAATTTCAGTTGCGCCTGATGTGCTCATAATGAAAAAGGTATATGTTGAAATTAATTTGTCCCATTAACCGTAAAATCAAAAATGTCGAAGTTGCGCGGATCACGTGCAGCTTTCATTTTATATTCAGCATTCAGTGGATGAGAAATCACCATCGGCACCATCTCTTCATACCTTCCACCATGAGAACGCAGCGTTCCATCCAATGCAGACAGATCATGATATTGCGGTCTTCTTCCAACCACAACATCTCTTCCTGATAAAACAACTAAATCCCCAATGCGATCTTCTGGTTGCTCCAATACCCTAACTGCGGTAGCTCTGTCATATACTTCAGTAATGCCTGGTTGAACAGCCAGCCATTTTTTTATTTCATCAACTTTTGAAATATCAGGAACATGAACTACCACATAAGAACCCAATGCGCCATGATGTTTTACATAAGGATCTGTTATCGGGCAAATCACTCTGAAACCACCGCCAAACTGCGCTTCCAACATGTCTTCAACAAACAGCACATTTGGTGATCCATCAGCTTTCACTTTTGCATTCATTCCATGATCGGCAGTTGCACCAACGATAGCGCCAGCTTTAACCAATTCACCAATTTCGTGATCCATAGCTTCATAAAAAGCAAGTGATTCTTCAGCATCGGGGGCGTAAGTATGTTGCATATAATCAGTGAGCGATAAATACAAAAAATCACCAAGCCCTTGCTTAATGAAAGCAACGCCTGCTCGAAGCACGAACAAACTTGCGTCAGCACTATAAATAGCTGGCGTTTTATGACCCACAATTTCTTCTACGTTATCAACTCCATGCGTTTCCATTTTTGCCTGATTTGCTTTTTCAGCAGAAATGGCAATGCCTTTCAAATTATAAGAAAGAATATCGCGCAGCTTTTCTTTAGCAGTAACAACCGCCACTTTTCTTCCTGCATTAGCCGCAGCAGCGAGCAAAGTCTCTGCACGCAAGTAAGCTGAGGAATTCATCATCTCTTCTTTGTCTATTGCTGCATTATAAAAAAAGTTTCCGCTGATGCCATGCACCGCAGGAGAAACTCCAGTGACGATAGAAGAATTATTCACGTTGGTAAAAGATGGCAACGCGCCGCGGACCATTCCGCGATAGCCATTCACTGCCATGTTTTTTAAATTGGGCATTCGGTCGTGTGCCATTGTTGTGTCGAGATATTCATCAGCAGATCCATCTACGCATATCACTACAATAGGTTTTGCTGAAGGCGAATAAGGTATTCCGTTAGCGGAAAAGGGAGTTGTTGAAATGGACATTGTGATAATTGATTTGAAAGATGATAGTTAATTAAAAAATTTGAAATTCAATGCCGGCAAAGTTTAGACATTTTGCGCAAACATTTTGAATATTTTCGGAAGCGTTTCACATTATACACAGACAATCTACTAATGGCTTTTACCAGAGATTCAAAATCATTTGTTGTTCTTGTAAATTTTTGCAAACAACGTGGATCCCCAAAGCACAAGCAGAATTCCTCCGGCTGATGAAATGTAAAACATCCAGGTAAAAAAATCCACCCATGAATATTTAATTGATATGAATTCCTTTACTAACAAAACAACCACAGTTCCTAAATATCCAAAAGCATCGGCAATGTATATCACAAAACCTACATTGCCCTGAACTTTATATGCAGCAAGCATTCGCTCAAAATAAAAACAATTGTAAGGAACGTAGCCAAGATAGAGACCAGAAGCCGCACACACAATCCAAATTACTGGAGAAATCATGTGCAGATGAAACAGGAAGGTTGCTAAAGCTGCGAGGATAAAACCAAATATGATAATGACATTGTTTAACTGAAAAGCTTTGTAGTTATTCCTGATAAGAAAAAAACCTCCGATAACACCGAGCACCACGAGAGAAATGATAGTGCTGGTCTGTGCGAAGATTCCTGCGTTGTTCTGATATCCTGTTTCGATCCATAATTCATTCGCAAAATCTTCGCTAAAATCGCGCAGAATAGTCAGCATGACATAAGCGATGATCACCGGTGCTAATGCAAAACCAAATCGCACTATGAATGCTTTTCTTTCTGATTTATCCATGGGTTTGCGAACAGTTCTCGCCGCTTCATCTTCTTTGGTCGGCGGCGGCGTTTGGTTCAGCAGCCACGTGCTTATCAAAAGCGGAATGATGAATAACGTGCCTGCTGCAAATGGCATCCACCATTCGCTGATGCTCAAATTGAGCATAATCCATTTGCCCGCTGTTTTTGCAAGTCCTGAAGCAAAAATGAAACTGGTTGCCAGCACAGCGCCCATTAATTCCGTGACTCTTCTGCCTTCCAAAAAACCAAACACCAATCCCCACACCATCGCCAATGGAAAACCGTTTATAAACAAAAAAATAAAATTGTATGGAGCGGGAACAATGGCAAACAAAAGCAAAGCCAACCACGCAGTGAAAATAAGCTTGATGATCATTCCAGCTCTTCTTGATGGCTGCAATGAACCAATAAAACGGATACCATAAAACTTGCCAAGCATATATCCAATAACCTGAGAAATGACAAGCACCACTTTATAAGAAACGCCAAATAACGTTTGTCCGCTAAAAGAAGCAGATGTAAATGGTTTGCGGAAACCATACATGCAGGTATATACAATGAAAGAAGACAATGAAACATATAATACAAATACCCAAGCTGGAGAATGTTGCAATCTCGTTTTCAATGTGCTGTCTTCTTTTTCAGGCAATGTTACTGATTGCATGTGTATAATTATAATATCCTAAAATAAATTTCAATTTTTCTGCGCCTCCAAATGGCGAAAGATCATATCTCTATAGTGAACCAACGCAGGCAAAGGCTTATGCTCAATTTTTGCCTGTTCATCCCACTTGCGCATTTTTATTATTAAATCGAACAATGGATAATGTTCAAATGCATTTGCCTCATCTTCCTCCATTCTACCACCTTGATACTCTAATGTTTTTTTACTTGCATCAGATAATTGATCATAATATTCAGGGTTCTTAAAAGTAAGATATCTTTTTGCTTCCACGTGCGATTGAACAAGCCGAACCACTTTTTTTGAGAACCCCTTTTCTTTCAAATATTCTGCACCAATTTCTTCATGATCCTTAATCCCGAAACCATCCATTTCATTGTCTCCGCGCCCAGCCTCGCAAAGGTGTCCAATATCATGCATAAATGCAGCCAAAACTATTTCTTCGTCGTATCCTTGTTCTTCGGCTAACTGCGCTGCCTGAACCATGTGCTCAAGCTGTGTAATTTTTTCACCTGCATATTCTTCGCCTCCATGATGTTCATAAAAACTCATAATTTCTTCCGTAACCTGCTTTGCTTTTTCTTTCTCCATAAAATTTATTATTCAATAATTGTTGCTATTTTTTCTGCGCTTCCATGATCTGGCACAAACTTAAAGCCAAGTAATGCCGCGATGGTTGGTGCAATCTGTTTTTGGTAAAGCGTCATCGGCGTTTTCACTTCTCCTAAAGGTTTTGTATCTGGACCAATCACTGCAATCCAAATATGACCTGCATCTTCAACACCCTGACCATGATCTCTCCACTGATCTTTTATTTTATCTCCACGACCATGATCGCTTGTTATGATCAATGTTGTTTTGTCTTTGTATTCGGGCATTGATTGAACGGTTTTCCAGATGTCGCCAATCATCGCATCTTCTGCATGGGCGGCGCCAAGATAATAATCATATTTCCCAAGGTGGGAATATTCATCTGTTTCATCGAAAGAAATATACAGCACTTTGGGTTTATGTTCTTTCAAATATTCCCGACCTGCAATATAAGTAACAACATCCAGCCGTTCGCCGTTAGGCTTCATAGAAAGTTTTTGAATATCATCGATCAGTTTTGCAGATCCGCCAAAGTCGATGGAATCCTGATTTGCATTGACAGGGATGCCGCTTCGCCATTTATTAAGAAAAAAAGGTGCTACGTCCCATGTGTTGAACGAAGCTACTTTTCCTTCGTAGCCTTTTTGCTTGTTGATGAACTCAAGCACATTGGTATTTTTATTAGGGATTTTATCGTTTGAATTAACGGCCGAATCAGGGTAGCCTGTGAATATTTCATTATACCCAGGATAAGAAAATTTATATCGGTTTGCATTGTCAACATTGCTACCGATATTCCGGTCACCATATAATTGACCTTCTGTAATAACGGTTGTCCAGAAAAAAGGGAACAATTTTTTTCTTCTTTCATTTGCATCGTTGCTCCAAAATGATTTTTGCAACGCATTCCTTTCATGAGTGTATTTTGGATTATTAAGAATGACAGAATCAACACCACCAAATACCTCCTGCCAACGCATGCCATCGAGTGTGATGACGATTATGTTTTCTGTTTTGTGAGATTGGGAAAATGTAAATGTGCTTTGCAAAATGAAAATTGCGAATAGAATTTTTTTCATTTTATAAATGTAGTGGCTAATGATAAAACAACAGCGAAACTTTTTCAAGTTTCGCCGTTGCTAAATTATCAATGGTTATGGTAAAATTATTTCAACAACCACATAGTCTGGTTAAGATCATCTGCTGAAAACTGCTGAGCAGACAAAGCTGCAGCATAGTTAGTGGGATTTTGCTTTTGTTCTGACACAGGATATGCCCATCTTTTAGCAACAACACCATTGTTACCTACACCATTGCCACCCTCAAAAACCGGCACACCTGTTCTGCGATAGTTATAATAGCCTTCGTAACCTGAAGTTTCAAATAAAGCTATATATTTCTGCAGCACTATCTGATTGAGAGCAGTTGCCTGAGTAGCAGAAAGCTGTACCGTTGGCTGCGCATAATACGTTGTGAAATCGAACGTAAATGGATAAGGCTGAACCTGAGTAATTGCATTAGCTGTTGGAGGCAAAAAATATGCTGTAAAGGCAGTTTGTGTCACATCGATGCCATAGAATGCCATTGAGGTAGTGATACCTAGTTTGTACCAAGTCTCTGCATTACCTGTAACCCATCCACGCTCTATTGCTTCAGCAATATTGAAAGTCAGCTCTTTGAAACCTACCAAAACATCCGGGTCGCCGGTAAAATTTGAATAATATCTTTTTCTGCCAATAAAAGAATATTGGTTGGCACTCGCGTTTGCATACATGGTTCCAAGGTCAAGACCAGAGCTGGCTCCTACAAAGTATTTATATTGAGCTGGGTTGGGATCAGCTGCAACAAGCGCCCACGCAGGATCGCAGGTATAAAAAACGCGTGGATCGTTTATGGTCGTTAAAGCATTCACATACGTATATGCCATATTAAAACGGGCTGCAATAGAACCAAAGTTACTTGGGTTGAACGGATAGGTTGTGTAAGTAGCCGTACCTCCTGGGTTATAAACAAGTTGGAAATCATCAGCCTGACTTCCAAAAATTGGATATTTTGTTGGGTTACTGATGATGTTAGCAAACTGAGCGGGCACATTTAATGTTGCGTCTGATGCTTTGTTGCTCAAGCTAATCAGTACCCTTAACTTAAAAGAATTCACAAGCTTTTGCCAGCCTGACAAATTTCCATGATAGTATAGGTCCTGTGTGGCTGACAACGAATTGTCATTGCTTGCGATCAATGATGCAAAGTCGCTATTTGCTGAATCCAATATATTCAGCACATAAAGGAATACCTGTTCCTGTGGCGTGTAAGTTGGGTTTGAATTTGCGGCTCCTCCCAACGCGTCTGCCTGAGGCACGTCACCAAACATAGAAGTAAGATTATAATAATAATAGGCTCTAACGAACTTTCCAACTGCCTCGTAAGGGTTGACTGTAGCCGCACCTCTTTTTGTTGCTTCATTTTCCATTTGCACAACGTTCTTTAATACCAGATACGGATCAAATGACCCATTGGTCCAGGAATAAATATTATTGCCATAATAGTTGTAATTCTGGCAATGGTATTGGTTCCAATCGTGAACATTGCTCCATGAATTGATGCCACCTAAACTGCCTTGGTTGCCGGTGCCAGCAACATCATTTAGCACAGTCCCCAATATCAAACTCGGAGGAACACTTGTTGGGTTATTAGGATCTGTCTGCTTCTCCTGGATTTGTTTTTTACAGGAAACCACCAGCAAAGCTCCCATAATTATCAAGAATATATTCTTTATCTGTTTCATATTTTTTTGATTTATGGGTTAAAAGGTTAAATTGAAATTAAAGCCATAACTACGTGTTGTAGGCGTCTGCAGCGATACACTGTTACCGCTTACATTTCCAACAATCTGAGAATACTGGTCTACGTCGAGATCCTTATATTTACTTGGGAAGAAATAAAGCAGATTCCTGCCGACCAGAGAAACACTTGCACCCTGAACAAAGGATTTTTTTCCAAACAAATTTGACGGCAATTTATACGTAAGGGTCACTTCTCTCAATTTAGCATAAGTCTTTTTGATAGTAATCAAATCATTATTGGAAGCGTCATTGTAAACAAATGGCTGAACCAAGCTTTTTGTAGTGTTGTTGGTCTCAGTCAAATTCTTATAATTTGTGATCACGCCGCTAATTGGATCAAGCTGAATAGGAGCTCCGGTTAAGTTCACACCTTCCCCTGTGTATGCTGCAATATTTGCTTCATCCGATGGCCTTGCTGCTCCAAGAGCACCTGTGGCCGCTTCAATATGACGTCCCCCCTGCAAAGTTTTTTCCCTTACGTAATCAGGGATTACTCCGCCTACCATACCGTCAAACTGGAAGCGTAGTGATAATGCTTTATAGCTCACTACATTCACAACGCCCCATTGCCAGCTTGGATCGGCATGACCAAATATCCTGTTTGCAGAAGTTCCGCCTTCTTCCTGAATGCGCATGTGCAGACCCGAAACTGGATCTATCACCATCTTTCCAGTCGGAGTCCTGATAAATCCATCACCATATTCTAAATCTATTCTTTTGCCGTTGAATTCATAGTTGTCCGGGTTAGCATAGTTCACCCATTTTCTGATATAAGTAGAGAAATTGACATTTATATTCCAGCTAAATCCTTTAGGATTTGATATTGGATGAGCCGAAACCACAGCTTCCCATCCGTCGTTGGTGTACACATTGCCATTCGTCACAAAAGAAGAATAGCCCGAACCAGAAGAAATGTTTTTAGCTACAATGCCTGTGTTTTTGTAATGATAGTGCGTCAGATCAAGCCCTATCTTATTATCCATGAATCGGATATCGGCCCCAAACTCAGTTGCTTCTCTTTTTGAAGTATAAATAGTCGGGCTAAAAGTCTGGTCAGTATATTGGGCACTGCTCTGACTTGAATACGTCGGTGCTAAGGTATATGTCTGAGCGAATGGGTATATATTTGACGCTTTCCCTCCTCCAGGACCACCATAAGGCGAGACCCAGGCAAAACCATAATTGTTAGCGGCTGGTACATTGCCTAAGTTAGGTGCAAAAAGCGGGGCAGTACCACCATCTTTACTAGTTGCGTAAGAACCCTTCACTTTTAAGAATGATATGACTTTTGGAAGGTTCACATAGTCAGACACAACGCTTGCCAGATTGAACGATGGATAGTAATAGCTATTGGTGTTGGTAGGCAGGGCAGATGATTTATCCACGCGGCCTGTGATATTTGCAGTCAAATAAGATTTAAATCCGAGATCCACAGAATAATAGGCGCTCAATACTAGCATGCTTGATCTAAAGCCAGTAGCTTGCACGGGATTCTGGGAGTTAGAAAAAGCATAAATGCCTGGCACATTCAAATAATTTGTAGAAGTATAATCAGAAGCAAAATTAAAACTCCTAATAGCTCCGCCACCCAGCGCCGAAACATCAAGGAAGCCGAACAAATTGCTTTTATGATACCTTACCTGAAGATCTTCATTTGATTCAAATTGATTCCTTCTATCTTCTCTGTAATCGCCCTGATGAAGAGGTCTTCCATAAACAGTTGCTGAATAAGGCAATTTTTCTGAGTTGAACATGTCATAAGTACTAATGCTTGGCCTAAACTGAACATCAAGATTCTGGTTTATCTTGTAATTCAATGATAGATAGCCATATTCGTTGTTCTGATAATGACCTCTTAACCATTCCTTTGACATGAACCAAGGGTTATTATATCTGTAGTACTCTTCATAATTTTGTTGAAGCCCTACTTTGCCTGGCTGCCAGTAATTTTTAATATTGGGATCATTAACGCTCCAATCTGCACCGCCCCATATGATCATATTGTAGATGATGCTATTAGGGCCATATTGAACGTCCGGTACATTGGGGGTAGATTGACGACTGTAGTTGAAATAAGCAGTTATGCTCAATTTGTCGTTGAATCTCTGAACGATACTAGCAGTAAAATTTCCATTGTTTAATTGGGTGTTTGGCACTATTCCCCTTTGGTATGTATTGCCCAATGAAAGCCTGATATCAGTTTTATCAGTTGATGAGCTTACTGAAATGCTGTTTGATGAAAGTAGGCCTGCCTGTATAAATTTTCTAAGATTGTCTTTACCTCTTGCGACCCAAGGCGTTGGGGAAACATGGCCGCTATAGGTGCTGCCATCTGCATAAGTGGTAGTATAAGATTGCGTAGGGTCATAAGCTCCATCATATTGAGGCAGCATTTGGCCTCTGAACTGAGGGCCCCAAACATCATAGTCATAGTCATTAACTCCAACTCCTACCGCTCCGTTTCCAAAATATGATGAACCGCTTGAGCCGCCGCCGCCAAACGCATATTTTCCGTTATCTCCAGGGCCATATGAATCGTTATACTTAGGCAGTGCAATAAACCCTTTGTTCATTTGGGTGCTTGAGTTCAGGCCTATTACAAGACCTCTTTTATCTTTGGTTCCTTTTTTTGTGTTGATGATGATAGCACCGTTCTTTCCCTGAAAACCATACAATGCAGCAGCATTAGGCCCTTTCAGTATTGTAAATGTCTCTATGTCATCTGGGTTGATATTATATGTATCGGAACTGATAGCAACGCCATCCACCACAAACATTGGGCGATCGGTTGCTCCATTTTCACCGCGCATGATAACGTCCGGCGCATGACCCAGTTCTGAATTGATGTTTATTGAAAGCCCAGCGGCATTTCCTTTTAGCGAGTTGATAGGATCTGGCTCACGTGCTTGTGTGAGAGAAGAAGCATCAATAGTCTGAATCGCATAAGCCAAGCGCTTTGATTCTTTTTTGATACCCGTTGCTGTTACAACAACTTCATTCAGGTTCCTGGAATCAGTTCCTACAGATATCGAGATATTGTTCTCGGCTCCAACAGTCACTTCTTCCTTTTTAACGCCTATGCCAGTTATTATCAGCACATCGCCTTCCTTTACTTTAATTGTGAAGCGTCCATCGATGCCTGTTGAAGTACCAATCTTACTTCCTTTCACAATAATGGTTGCACCAGCAATTGGTGACTGATCAACTTTTGAAAGCACTATCCCAGACACTGTTTTTTGGGCATAGCAAACGTTTGCAGCAATTAGCAAAAGCACGGAAAGCAATGCTAATCGCACCCGTTGTACGATTTTTGACATAAGCGATAGTTTTTGGTTTTATTAAATTATAAGTGAAAAGTAAATCATTTTTTAATACAAAACTTACATAGTATCAAAAAAAGATTTCATAGTAGGTAATGACAAACATTTATTCGACTTCATACCGGCCACTACATCTATTATGAATCTTCAGCGAAAGTATTAGCCTCATGTAAACTTAAGCTTACGCCAATATGAACAAAATGTTAAGTCAATACCACTATTAAATTGCCATTTCCCTTCTCTTGATAACCATCACTTTATTGTTACCTCACAATTTCTTAACCTCTGCTTAAACATCAGGTAACATAGTATTTCGACCTTTGAAAAACTTCGCGTAATGGAAAAACGCTCTCTTGATGTGGTTGTGCTTTCTGATATTCATCTTGGCTCGTATGGCTGCCGCGCAAAAGAATTAGTGAACTATCTGAAAAGCATTTCCCCTAACATTCTCATATTGAATGGTGACGTTATTGATGGCTGGCAATTCAGCAAACATTTCTTCCCAACTTCTCACATGCAGGTTATCAAGGAAGTGATGCAACTAATCACTAAAGGCACACGCGTATTTTATATCACGGGCAATCATGACGAAATGATGCGCCGCTACAGCGATATACAGATTGGAAATTTCACGCTCACCGATAAACTTGTTCTGGAGATCGACAACAAAATGACATGGATTTTTCATGGAGATGTTTTCGACAACAGCACCAAAAGCAGTGCAAAATTTTTGGCGAAACTCGGGAGTAAGGGATATAACATTCTCATACGCTTTAACCGCTTCATCAATTTTATTTTAAAACTGTTCGGGCAGGAAAGAGTTTCCATTTCCAAAAGAGTGATGGCTGGAGTGAACAAAGCAGTGAGCAAAATAAATGATTTTGAAATGATAGCCGCGGAGCTTGCCATTGAAAAGAAATACGACTACGTTATATGCGGTCACATTCACAAACCACAGAAAAAAATTGTAGAAAATAAAAATGGGAAAGTGACCTATCTCAACTCTGGCGATTGGGTGGAGCATTGCACAGCTTTGGAATATCAACAGAATGAATGGACCATTTTCGAATACGATGAAAAGAAATTTCCTGCACATGCTAACGTAGATGCACAACCGGAATTGACAGTAGTGACAGATGAAATCAATTTTTTTATAAACTCATTAGCTATATAAAACAAACCTAACCGGTTTTAAAAACCGGTTAGGTAAAAAATAAACAATCATGAAAATATTTTATGCAGTTCAGGCAACCGGCAACGGTCACATCAGCCGCGCTATGGAAATACTTCCATACTTAGAAAGATATGGAACCGTTGATCTTTTTTTAAGCGGTGCGAACAGCACGCTACAATTAAATGCCCCGGTGAAATACAGGAGTAAAGGAGCTGGTTTTTTTTACACGAGCACAGGTGGCCTTAATTATATAGATACGATCAAAGAATTTGCGCCATTGCGAATTTTGCGCGAAGCAAGAGATCTGCCAGTTGAAAAATATGACCTCATAATAAATGATTTTGAATGCATCACTTCGCTGGCATGTGCACATAAAAAAATAGCTTCAGTAAATTTTGGTCACCAAGCGAGCTTTCAATCGCAGAAAGTTCCAAGACCTAAGAAAAAAGATTTTATTGGTGAATGGGTGCTGCACAATTATGCAAAGGCCTCGCAATATATCGGGCTTCATTTCAACTGTTACGATAATTTTATTTTGCCACCCGTCATAAAAAAAGAAATTTCTCTTGCAGAACCAAATGACAAAGGTCATATCACCGTTTATCTGCCTTCCTATTGCGATGAGATCATTTGCAAATATTTTATGCAGCTTACAGATTTTCGCTTCGAAGTATTTTCAAAAGAAGTAAAAGAAATAACTCATTTAGAAAACGTGTCATTAATGCCCGTGAATAAAGACAGCTTTAATAAAAGCATGATCAATTGTTCAGCAATCATAACCAGTGCTGGTTTCGAAACACCTGCTGAAGCATTATTTCTTGGAAAGAAATTATTAACGATTCCAATCAAGGGACAATATGAACAACTTTGCAATGCCGCAGCATTAGAAAAAATGGGAGTAGTTTGTATTGATAATATAGACAAAAATTTCCCTGTCATTTTTCAAGATTGGATGAGTCAGAAAAATAAAATTGCGTTAGCCTCCAACCATTCCACTGAATCCATCATCAACTTCATGATGCAGCATTGCGCAGGTAAAAAATACGAACAGAGCCTAGCTTATCCTGAGCTTACTTTCAATTAGTAAAACCTATGAGGTTTTAAAGTTTTGAAAAAATATTGCTCACATTGATTTTTAGGGGCGGTCATGTGATTTTTTACCCGCAGGGTTGAATGTGAATAACCGCTGGTGCAACCAGCGGATCAAGATGAAGAAATCGACAACTCTGAAAGAGTTGAATATTCAGTTGAAGCGTGTTTACATATTCAACCGTTTCAGGGTTCTCTATCGCTCCTAGTTCCCCTGGTTGCACCAGGGGCTATTCACATTAAAAGCCCTTCGGGCTTTACAAAACCTTATAGGTTTAAATAAAAAAGCCACTCTCATAAAAATGAAGTGGCTACTGCATGAGAAAATTCTAACGTTTGCCTATTAAATTCTTACTAGCAACTGCTTAATTGTGCGCAAGATAAATTCAGGATATTATCCAGTTCTTACTTTAATATTACGATAATGTTATTAATGAGAATGTTTGTGCTTGAGCACTTTTGCTTCAAGATAAAAAATGATTTCTTCAGAAATATTTTTAGACTGATCTCCCACTCTTTCCAATTTTCTGATCACCGAGAGAATGTATAATGCCTGATCGATATCTTCAGGGTGATCTTTTAAATAACCTTCAATCAATTTGTTTGCCCTGATGTTTATATCATCCAAAAATTCATCCTTCTTGAACACGCTTCTTGCAAGAATAGTGTCCTCATTTTCAAAAGCCGCAAGTGTGTCTTCCAGAATATTTATTGATTCTTCATACATCTTCGTTACATGAGTTGCATCCAGCAATTCTTTTTTGAATGGCGTTTCAACACTCAAAACATATTTAGCGATTCCTTCTGCTATGTCACCAATTCTTTCAAGATTGGAATTGATTTTTAAGACGGCCAACACAAAGCGAAGGTCAACTGCGACTGGTGTAAGAAGCGCAAAAATATTTTCACAATCGCGATCGATTTTCAGTTCAGCGCCGTTCACTCTTCTTTCTTTTAGCACTACTTCACGTGCTAAGTCTTTGTCAAAACTCAGCATCGAATCTTTCGCTTTCATTAACTGCGATCTCACAAGATCCCACATATTGATGACTTCTTTTTTTAAAAGCTGTATTTCTGTTTCAACTTGTGTCATTCTGATTACTATTTACGATGTTATCTTAATTACTCAATTTGAAAATGGCTCAATACCTCAATTGAGAAATTGAGCCATTTTCAAATTTGAACATTAACTAAACCTTCCTGTAATATAATTCTGCGTGCGATTGTCTTTCGGGTTGGTGAACATTTTTTTTGTCTCATCATACTCAACCAATTCTCCCATATAAAAAAATGCGGTCTTATCACTTACTCTTGCTGCTTGCTGCATATTGTGCGTCACAATAATGAGCGTGTAATTTTTTTTCAACTCATGAAACAATTCTTCAACTGTTGAAGTTGATATCGGATCAAGTGCGCTCGTTGGTTCATCAAACAAAAGCACTTCGGGTTGCATCGCAACAGCACGTGCAATGCATAATCTTTGCTGTTGACCTCCGGAAAGAAATGTTCCTTTTTTCATCAACGAATCTTTCACTTCTTTCCAAAGCGCCACTCTAGTCAATGATTCTTCAACAATCTTATCCTTCTCCGCTTTTGGAAGTCTTACACCATTTAATTTATATCCTGCAATCACGTTGTCGTATATACTAAGATTAGGGAACGGATTAGGCCTTTGAAAAACCATGCCTATTTTCAGACGAACAAAAATGGGATGCATCTGCATCACATCTTCATTGTTCAATAAAATTTGTCCTTTTGCAGTTGCATTGGGAATGAGTTCGTGCATACGATTAACACCACGTAGAAAAGTTGTTTTACCACAACCTGAAGGTCCCATCACCGCAATCACATGATTTCTCGGTATATCAATGTTGACATTTTTCACCACGTGGTTGTCGCCGAAATATGCGTTATAATCAACTGCCTTTACAATTGTACTTTCCATCTTTTAGTTATCAGCTTTGTAGAAATATTTAATACCAATACGAACACGAGCAATATCAGCGAAGCGCCCCAGGCGAGATCATGCCAATCATTATAAGGGCTTGTGGCGTAGTTAAAAATCAATAGCGGCAAACTCTGCATCGGCTTTGTAACATTTGCAGAAAGATATGGGTTGCCAAATGCGGTGAACAAAAGCGGTGCTGTTTCTCCTGCAACTCTCGCAACAGAAAGCATCACTCCTGAAAGTATTCCACTGATGCCGCAAGGGATAATCACTTTTAATATTACGCGATGAAACGGCATGCCCAATGCAAATGCCGCTTCCTTCAATGAGTCAGGAAGAAGCTTTAATGTTTCTTCTGTTGAGCGGATCACAATCGGCAACATCATAATCGCCAATGCAACGCTGCCCGACAATGCAGAGAAACCACCCAATGGTTTCACGAGCCAGAAATAAGCAACGATGCCCACAACAATTGAAGGAACTCCTTGCAAAATATCAACACACATGCGGCTCCAATATGCTAGTCGGCTTTTTTTATTTTCACTTAAATAAACGCCACAAAGGATTCCAATTGGAATTGCAATAAGCGCAGCAACAACAATAATAATAAATGTGCCGAGCAACGCATTTGCAATACCGCCGCCGGTTTCACCAACAGGCTTTGGGACATTCACCAAAAAATGCCAGTTGATTTTTGTAATGCCAGCTTTGATAATAAAAAATAAAATTGCAAACAACGGAAGTATGCATGCAAATGCAAGTGCGGTTGTGAGCCACTGAAATGCTTTGCTTTTTCCTATTCTGAATTTAACACTGCTGTTCATAAAAAATTATTCATTTGTGAAACGGCTGATCACGCGTCTGCCAATCATATTAATAACAACGGTTACCAAAAACAATACAAGACCTAATTCAATCAACGCTGATAAATAAACTGGTTTATCTGCTTCAGTGAATTCATTGGCGATCACACTTGCCATTGTGTTGCCGGGAGCAAAAATACTTTTAGGTATGATGCTCGTGTTCCCAATCACCATTGTCACGGCCATTGTTTCACCAAGTGCACGGCCAAGCGACAATAATATACCTGCAAACAATCCTGATTTTGTGTAAGGGATAATAACATGCTTAATCACTTCCCATCTTGTTGCACCGAGCGAATATGCTGCTTCTTTTAATGCTGATGGAACCATTTGTATCACCGATCTTCCGAGTGATGCAGCATAAGGAATTATCATCACTGCTAATATCAATGAAGAACTGAAAATGCCGACACCATAGGGATCAACTCCAATTTTTGTTTCAAATGATCGAACGATCGGAACTAATACTGCAAGACCCCAAAATCCATAAATAACTGACGGCACAGCGGCAATCAATTCAACAGTGTTTTTCAAAAAATCGGGAATCCATCCTTTTGGAAAATATTCACCCAAAAAAATTGCTATAGCAATAGAGAAAGGAACAGAAATTGCAAGCGCCAAAAAAGAAGTGAGCAGTGTTCCTAACAGGAATGGATATGCGCCATAAATATCCTGAACGGGATCCCATGTTCTTCCCCACAAATATTTTGCGCCGAGCGCTTTTATTGATGGAAGCGATTCCACAATCAACGTGAGCAATATACCGATAACAAGCACTATCATTATCAGACCCATTAACACCAATGCTCTTTTAAAAACATTTTCAGTGCGAATCTGGCGATATAATCTTTTCACTCTTTGCCTCACTTTTGCGGGCGTCTTTACAGAACCAATTACCCCCAGCGAAACATCGCTGAGGGTAAGAGAATTATTTTCAATTGTTGTTGATTCTATCATAAACGATACTTCATTTGTTCAACATATTATAAGATGATGTCTACCATCAACCATCGCTCATCGAACATCTCACTATTGCAATATCGGCTTGCCATCAAACGTAGCAGACTTTAATATTGCATCTCCAGTTGTTACAGCAGCAGGTGAAAGAGGCGCATAATTCAATGCTCCGCTAAATTGTTGACCATCGTGGATCACCCATGATAAAAGCTTTAATAATTTTGTTGCTCTGTCTGAAGAACGGTCGCTATACTTTTGTTCTTTATAAATCAACACCCACGAAAAACCAGAGATTGGATAACCATCTGCGGCTTCAGTGTTCGTTAAAGAAATTTTTGAATCAGCAGGAATGGTAACATTAGCAGCAGCAGTAACACTTGCAATGCTTGGCGTGATAAAATTTCCTGCTTTGTTCTGCACTTTTGCATAAGCCATATTGTTTTGAATGGCATAAGCTAATTCAATATAGCCGATAGCACCAGGCGTTTGCTTGATAGTTCCGGCAACACCTTCATTTCCTTTTCCACCAAGACCAACAGGCCAATTAACGGAAGACCCTTTGCCAACTGTTTTGCTCCAATCATCACTCACTTTTGAAAGATACGTAGTGAAAATATTTGACGTGCCGCTTCCATCAGAGCGGTGAGCAATCACAATTGTAGTGGAAGGAAGCTTCACACCTTTATTGATTGCAGCAATTTTTGCATCATCCCATTTTGTGATCTTGCCAAGAAACATTTCTGCAAGAACTGATGGATTTAATTTCAAAGTATCTTTTACATCAGGCAAATTATAGCTTAACACAACTGCGCCTGCCGTAACGGGAATGTGAAGCACGGGAGCAGAAACTGCAGAATCCTGTTTCCCATTCATTGGCGCATCCGATGCGCCAAAATCAACTGTCTTATTTGTCAATTGTGAAATGCCTGCACCGGAACCAACTGACTGATAGTTTACTTTTAATCCATTTGTTTTGTTGTACTCAGAAAAAAGTTTTGAGAACAAAGGATTATCGAATGAGCTACCTGCGCCAATTAACGCATCATCATTACCAGCAGAAGAAGTACTGTCAGCTTTTTTATCAGCAGAGGCACCACCGTTACCGCATGAAGTAAAGCTTACTGATGCAATCAAAATACCGATTGCCAATGTGCTTTTTAAATTTAAGAAATTCATTTTCATATTTTTTTTTTTGTAGGAGTTGTGAAAATTATTTTCCAAAAACATAGTAGAAGCTCATGCGCCAAACCATGTCATAATCACCGTTCGATACACCAGGCATTTGAGATGAATAATGATTGTACCAGATGTTTGGCATGAAATGAACATTTTTATACGGCGTGAAATCAAGACCAGCCGTTACAAAAATTTCTTTTGAAGTGATATCACCTGTAGAAGTCACACTTGCAACACCGCCAGTGTTGTTGTATGTAGCTTCATACGAACCCGAGCCATATCCATTTGGAGAAGAGACTGCAGCATAATTTTTATAAGTGCCGTTATCAATTTTTTTGTTAGGATTATAAGTATCGAGGCGAGCAAAAAATCTAAGCCTGTTCGGAACTATATTTCCATGAACATAAAATGAAAGGCCTGCAGCTTTTGTGTTGATAGTATCCGCAGCAAACGCTCCTGGAGGAGTAATGAATGTTGCTTTCGTGTCATTTCTTATGTTGTTGATATAGCCTTCAACACCTATCGTCAAAGCAGGTGTAGTGTAAGCTACAAATCCTTTCAGCATTTGGCGATCATGATGCCACGTCGGCTGCCAGTTTAAGCGCTGATAGTCCGCATACAAATCAACGACAATTTTTTTATTGAAAAAGTAATGATAAACGTCTCCATAAAACCATTTAAAACTGCTTCCTGCTGGTTTATCACCAGTTCCGTTTGCAACTAATATATCATAACCGAATTTTTTGTTTTAGGATCGAAGACGCCTTGCAAGCCAGCTCCCAGATCGTAAGAAGGTGTGCGACGTATGTCCGCAATCGTTCTTTCAATTGATCGGTAGCTCCATATTTTTTCTGACAACAATGGGAAAGAAGGAGTTGCTTGTTCACCAACGATCAAATCAGTTCCTTCCCAAATGTTCTTCCAGCGGATATTTGCGAGCTTAATGAAGAACGCCAATTTATTGTTGGTAATCAAATCGCCACTTTGCGCGGCGGACGATGGGGCATTGAATGCAGGAAAATTATCTTCTGCAGCCAATAGAAGTTCCGCAGAAAATTTTTGGGAAATATTATAGTCATAGCCTAAGTAAAGGCGGCGAAACTGAAATTCATTCCTGCCTTTCGGGATGCCCGAGTACTGATTGTTCCCTCCCCGGTTTAATGAATCGTTATGAGATTTGTAATAATAATCGCCGAACACATAACCCCAAATCCTTCCTGAGTTTGGCGTGCCTGCTTTGAAAGCAGAATCAGAATTCAATAAAAATTGCGCGTTAACAGAACTAAAACCAGTTAATAAAACAACCAATGTTGTTAGAAATAATTTGCCTAGACCAATTCTTCTCATAAAATTTCTTCGTTTGTTTTGAGCCACAAAAGAAGAACTGAGGAATGACCCGAATGTTAAGCCAATGTTACCTTAATGTTAACTGTTTTCTGTTTAAGACTTAAACTTGTTCTGAATCAATTATTTGCTAACCAATGGGGGCATGAATTGTTGGGTTGGCGGAAGAATGATGGGGCTGCCTATTTTATGTTCCGTTTCAAATTGCTGCCCGAGTAGGGAGGCAATAGTTGAAGCAATCTGCTTTTGATAAATCTGTTTTTCTTCTTTCATTTCTCCCAATGGTTTAATGCCGGGACCAATCATGGCAAGCCATGTTTGTGCTGATCCTTTGGTGAACAAACTGTGCTTGTTCCAATTGAATGATCTGTCCCCGCGACCATGATCAGTGGTGATAATAAAAGTTGTTTTGTTCTTATAAAAAGAATTTGTTTGAACGTAATACCACAGGTCGCCAATCATTTTATCAACGGCTGCCGCTTGCTGCAAATATTTATCGTAGTGCCCTTCGTGCGCAAATTCATCCGTTTCTCCCAAACCAATAAAAACAATTTTTGGGTGATGCTGCTCGATGTACTCTTTGGCATTTAAAAATGTGAGCCAATCATAGCGAGTGTGTGTTTTCTCAGCCACATTATCCTGCACTTTATTGATAAGTTGAAAAGTTGTATCGCTATTTTCAGTTTGAATATTTTCATAACCACTGTTCACCGGCAAACCATTTCTTTCCTTGTTCAATATAAACGGGAACACATACCAAGAGCTGAACGCTACCACTTTTCCCTGATATTCATTTTCGTTATTCAGATATTCAAGAATGTTTGTGTTGGGATTTTTTTTGGGATAGTTAATGATGATCCGCGGATCGGTATATCCTGTAAAAATTTCATTGTATCCGGGATAAGAAATTTTATAAAGATTTGCTGCGTTCGATTTATTACCAAAAATGCGGTTGCCATACAGCTGACCTCTTTGAGCAATCACGTTCCAGAAAAACGGCATCAGCATGCGGCGGCGAGTAGTCGCATCATCATTCCAATAAAGCTGTTTGGTAATTGAAGTGTCCTCTACAAATTGCGAATTGTTAATAAGCAATGAATCAGCACCTGTAAAAACTTCCTGCCATCGAAAACCGTCGGTAGTGATTATGAAAATATTTTCTGTCTGGGGAATCTCTTGCGCAGAGGCAAGAAGAGACATTGATAACAATAGGGATGAGATAAATAGAACTTTCATTTCAGAGGTTTTACAAAGATACTTCCCGCATATAACGTCAAGCTTACGCTAATGTTATCTTAGCGTTACGGATTAACAACTTAAATTGCGAGATGAGCAATCCCGCCACCGACAGCCAATTGCGACTCTCAAAGGAAATCAATAAAAAACTGGAAACTTTTAGCATCACCAAAACATTTAAAGAAGGTGAAATAATATTGAATGAGAACGCCTACATACGCTCTATTCCTATTGTGAAAAAAGGTTCTTTGCGGGTGATGCGAACAGATGAAGAAGGGAAAGAAATATTGCTGTATTATATAAAACCTGGAGAAACCTGCATTATGTCTTTTTTAGGTGGCATTCACGATGATAGCAGCAAAATAAAAGCTGTGGCTGAAGAAGAAACGGAAATATTGCTTGTCCCGGTGGACAAAGTGAGCTTTCTTATCAAAGAATATCCAGAATGGCTTGATTATATCTTCAAACTTTACCACAAACGTTTTGAAGAATTGCTTGAAGTGGTCAATGCCATCGCTTTTAAAAAAATGGATGAGCGCATCCTACAACTGCTTCGCGAAAAAAATAAATTGACAGGCTCATCCGAAATCAATACCACTCACCAACAACTGGCCGATGAGCTTGGAACAGCAAGGGTCGTGGTTTCACGCTTATTAAAACAAATGGAAACAGAAGGAATGGTAAAACTTTCACGAAATAAAATTTCTCTTCTGTAACATAAGTAGCCAAATATCTTTTTTATGTATCTGAAATTTGTGCTGAAATAAATTTCAACAACATGAAAAAGAATATGGGATCAGCAGACCGCACAGTCCGCATCGCTGTAGCAATCATCATCGCGCTATTATACTTTTTTGATAAACTCAGCGGCATAACAGCAACGATTCTGCTTGTGCTTGCAGGTGTTTTTATTCTTACCAGCTTCATCAGCTTTTGCCCTTTGTATCTTTCTTTTGGCATCAGGACAAAACGAAAAATGAAATCTAATTCTTAACAATAAAAATTCAAGAATGAGCCAGACAGTTATTGACGTAAGAACGCCTGAAGAATATGCGTTCGGACATGCAAAAAATTCAATGAATATCCCTTTGCAGGAATTAAATGAGCACATTGAAGAGCTTAAAAAGATAAACGGAGAAATCCTTGTTTGTTGTGCATCAGGTGTGAGGAGCGCAAAAGCTTATCGCATTTTGCAGCAAAATGGTTTCAACAAAATATCAAACGGTGGTTCATGGGTTGATGTGGAAGAAATGATTGCTAATCGTTAAAAAAATTATTATGATTGGATTAATAAAAAAAATATTCGCTGGGTCTCCGAAAACGGATTTCGCGTCATTGATTGCAGAGGGTGCTTTGATATTAGATGTACGAACACGAAATGAATATGCAGGCGGGCACATTAAAAATTCAGTGAACATCCCCTTGAATGATTTGCCAAATCAACTAAAAAATTAAAACAGGAAAGGGCAATCATCACATGTTGCGCATCAGGAATGAGAAGCTCCTCTGCTAAAAATCTTTTGAAATAAAAAGGCTTCACAACTTATAATGGCGGCAGTTGGTCAAACCTAAATAAATATACTTCATGAACGGTATCAGGCAAATGATATTTTCGGATTGGAATTTCATGCGTATCGTTAGGTTGATCATTGGAATTTTTATCGGTGCAAATGCAATGATGACGCACGATACATTATTAGGCTTGATATCAGGCATATTTCTCTTTCAGGCTTTGACGAATACAGGTTGTTGTTGCGCCGGAAGCTGTAGCCTGCCGGTATCGAAAAACAATAAACAGGAACAAACAGAAAAAAGATTCGAAGAAATAAAAAAAGATTAATTATGGAAACAGCACACTTTTATGAAGTAAACCTCAATTGGGAACAAGGGAGAAAAGGATTAATGTCCTCTCCAGTATTAAATGAAAATATTGAAGTGGCCACACCGCCCGAATTTTCAAATGGAATCCCAGGTATCTGGTCGCCAGAACATTTGCTGATCGCAGCGGTGAACAGTTGCTTAATGACCACATTTTTGGCGATTGCAGAAAACTCGAAATTATCTTTCAAAGATTTTCAGTGCAACGCAAATGGAAAATTGGAGAAATCAGATGGAAAATATATGATCACAGAAATAACCTTGCGCCCTTTGCTTACCATTTCTGATGAACGTGAAAAAGAAAGAGCAGAAAGGATTTTGCAAAAATCAGAGGCTGCTTGTCTGATTTCAAATTCAGTAAAATCAAAAGTGTTGATGCAGCCTGAAATAAAAGTTCAAGTTGATTAACGCTGTGAAAAAGAATATCGAATGGGCTGTGTGGCTCAGCAGACTTATACGATGGGCTTTTGGTGGATTTATTATTTGGCTCGGAATCCGGAATGACCATGAATGGACAGTAATAATTTTCGGCGCACTGATGGTCATTACCGGATTTTTTCGCCCAAGAAGATGTGTAG
>CAIYPC010000498.1 GCA_903927975.1 uncultured Bacteroidota bacterium
AAAGAAACCCTTGCAGCGATAAAAAGCCCGCATACAGGTTTATCATATATAAAGGGAAGTGCAAATTCATTTCAAGATTTCCTGAATTCAAATGAGTTTAAAGAAAAAGGTATATCAAAAAAAGATTTTTCGAAGATGCTCATCCATATCCAAGAGGAAGAAAGAAAGAAGATTGGGCATGAGCTTCATGATAGTGTGAATCCTTTACTAGCGCTCGCGAACCTTTATCTCGTACTCGTACAGGCAAACACTGCAAAAGAAAAATTCGCAAAAAAACAGATATTCTCTATCATACTTTCTGCCATTGAAAACATAAGAACCATTTCTTCGCACCTGGTTATCTCTCAAAAAACAGAGAGCAGTCTTATCCAATTAATGACGGAAATGACAGAACAAATAAATGGCACTGGCATTTTTAAAATAAAACTGAAACATAGCAAAGTGAGCCTGATATCCGAAATATGTCCTTACATAAAACTAGTATTATATAGGATAATGGAGGAACAGTTGAACAACATAATTAAGCATAGCAAAGCAAAACTTGTTGAAATTAAATTGATCCGCAAAAAAACAAATATCAACCTTTCAATTACAGATGATGGTGTTGGCTTCGACACAACAAAATCATCAACTGGCATAGGTTTAAAAAACATTGCCTCAAGAACAAAACAATTCAATGGCAGCATGCAGATAAAAAGTGAACCTGGAAAAGGTTGCCAACTTAACATCATAATACCGTTTTCAGAAACATAAAAAGTCTCTCCGTTAAACCCAATTCCATATGAAAACCCTGTATCTCTATACGGGGTTTATTTTTTTCTATAAGTTGCTGGACACCCCTTAATCCAACTTTGCAAATTTCCTATCTCAGAAAATCTTTTAGCACATCAAAAATTTATTTCGCCATCTTTCATTAAATTTTCGACAAATAGCACTTCTTGCCTGATGAAAAATATAACGACTCATAACCAACGAAACATATTGTAGATGCGGTAATTTTATAGTAAATCCTAAACAAGATGGAATACGATAATGATCGGAAAATTATTCCCGCGCATAAAGCAGAAATTTTTTATTGGATAGCATTCGTTTTGCTATGCCCCATAATCAATGCCATTACTTTTTTTTGGTTCGATCCAATTTTTTGGCCAGCTCTTTTAATAACAAGCATCATCACGTTTCCCATTTATTTTTTTTATTCAAGAATTGCTGTGGCTGAACTGCTTTTCAAAAAAAGATATATAGCATTTTCATTTGCGAGCCTCAGCATTTTTATTTTCATTCAATTTATTTTGCTTGGCATCAATTCGCTTATTTCACAATTTCCATTATCGCTGCCAGAGCAATTCTATTTATCTTCCTCTTCAAGGGTGCTTGCAAGAGATGTATCATGGAGTCTTATCAATATTTTTATTGCAACCGCAATCGCTTTCATAAAAAAGCTGTTTGATGAAAAGATAATGGTGAGGGATCTTCAGAGAGACAATACCATGTTCAGGCTTAAATATCTTCAATCGCAGTTGAACCCGCATTTTCTTTTCAATACATTGAACAGCATTTATTCTCTCAGCCTGCAGAAATCGGATAAAGCAGCTGATGTGATTGTAAAACTTGCAGACATTATGCGCTATCTTATTTATGAATGCAATGAGCCGAAAATATTTTTAGAAAAAGAAATTGAGTTTATTCAAAACTATATTGAAATTGAAAAGATAAGATACAAAGCTGATGTGCGATTCAGTGTTGAAGGCGAAACAAAGGGAATTATGATAGAACCTTTTTTATTTATTTCATTTATTGAAAATGGATTTAAATATGCAATGAATGATGATACGCCAAATCCATTTGTGTGGATAACGATAAAAACAGAACCAGAAAGAATCACCTTGAATGTGATCAACAATACAAATATCGATTTAGAAACACAGGCAAAAAGAATCAACGGAACAAGCCTTAGAAATAGCAAAAGTTTGTTGGAGATTTTATATCCTGATTCACATGCGCTCAATATTATTCAGACTGATATTCACCCATCGCAAAAAAGCATCTTGCGCATGAAAAATGCGAAGGAAAGATTGGAAATATTTTACCCTGATTCGCATACACTGAACGCGATACTCAATAATAATTCTTTCACCGTTTCATTGGTGGTAAAGCCGCATGCAGCATGATAAAATGTATTATTGTTGAAGATGAAACCCTTGCCCAGCAAGTGATACAAAGCCACCTGCAAAAAATCCCAGGTTTTCAGTTGATGGCCGTTTGCGGAAATGCAGCCGAAGCAATTGCTGCATTAAAAAAATTTGAAGTCGATCTTATATTCCTTGACATACAATTGCCCGGCATCAGCGGATTGAATTTTTTAAAGATATTATCAAACCCTCCGTTGGTTATCATTACAACTGCATTTGCTGAATATGCATTGGAAAGCTATGAGTTCAGTGTGATTGATTATCTGTTAAAACCCATTTCCTTTGAACGTTTTAAAAAAGCAATCACTAAAATTTTTGAAGGAAGGCTTTACTCAAAACCTGCTGCGGAAAAAGAGAGTGCTTCTTCAGAACATATTTTTATAAAATCAGGCAGCAAGTTTTTCAAAATAAATTTTTCGGAGATAATTTATATTGAAGCAATGAAAGATTATCTTAAAATAAATGCAGCAGATTATAAATTAGTGACACATCAAACGATGACAGAAATGGAAAAAATGTTGCCAGCAAAACAATTTATTCGTGTACACAAATCATTCATCGTAGCTGTGCCGCATATAAAAACAGTTTATGGCAGCAGCATTGAAATGGGAAAAAATACGATACCCATCGGCGTTAGCTATAAAAATAGTGTGATGAGTTTTATTTCGGGGAAATAGCAACTCAACAATCAATCATGGCAGAAATATATTATCATCAATAGGCACATTTATTTTTACATTGTCAATAGTAATAATCAAGATGTTCTGCTCATTTGACTGACACACTATTTTATGTGGCACATTCACGCCTTCAATAATGGCGTAATCGCTATAGAAAATATTCAACAAACTATTTTCAAGTTCGCTATTTTTTGAAATTGCTTGCTTTTTAACTAACCCAAAATCAGTTGTATCAAAAAAATAAGTTGCAGTATCCGCATCCTTTCGAATCATTTTGATTTTGTAGCACATTTTTGAGTCAACAGTATCTTTTCCCTCGAAAAAAATCTGATGCCCTTTTTTCTGATACTCAATAAAAGGGCTTTCAAGTTCTACGTCTTGTTCATTTGCCAACCCTGTCGCCAACTTATCTCTTAAAATTGTTTTTTGTGTTTCTTTTTTAAAACCATCAATCCTCCATCCTTCTTTTCCATCATAAGCTTGAGTAAAAGATTTCCCTTTGAAAGTCACAACATATTTATAAAGATTTGGCGCTTTTGAAAAAGACTCGAATGGAAATTTTAATCCGCCATAATTATAAGTGCCAGAGTCGGTGATGGTTTTTATTTTTTTCCAATGCTTCGCACCGCCAATAAAGTGGATATATTTTGCAACGATCTCATCGGCAGTTTGCGATTTTGCAACAATAGAAAATGCAATAAAGAGAAAAAGAAAAAATGCTTTTTTGTGAGTCATATTGAAACATGTAAAACCTAATGAAAGAAAGATATTTATCCTTGCAAAATGTTTTCAATACTCTTCAATTCCTCATCACTAAAATTGTAATTGTTCAAACATTTTATAGAGTCCGTGATCTGTTCTGGTTTGCTTGCTCCAACGAGAACAGATGTAATTCTTTTATCTTTCAATATCCACGCAAGCGCCATCTGGGCAAGTGTTTGACCACGTTCGTCAGCAATTTTCGCAAGCTGTTGTGCTTTACTGATCGCAACATCTGTAATCGCATCTTCGCCCATTGCACCATTCTCCAATTTTCTTGCAACACGCGAATCAGAAGGAATTTCCTTCAAATATTTATTTGTTAATAACCCTTGCGCCAATGGAGAAAATGGAATGCAACCGACTCCATCTTTTTCAAGAAGGGATAATAAATCTTTTTCAGCCCAGCGAACAAACATGGAATATTTTGGCTGATGAATTAAACAAGGCGTACCAAGGCCTTTCAAAATTGCAAATGCTTTTGCAGCTTCTTCTGCCTGATAATTTGATATGCCAACATATAAAGCTTTCCCTTGTCTCACCATCAAATCCAATGCACTCATTGTTTCTTCTAAAGGCGTATCCGGATCTGGACGATGATGATAAAAAATATCAACATAATCAACGCCCATTCTTTTAAGACTTTGATTGATGCTGGCGACCAAATATTTTTTTGATCCCCATTCACCATAAGGTCCTGGCCACATGTAATATCCGGCTTTGGATGAAATGATAATCTCATCGCGATAAGGATGCAGATCTCTTTTTAATATTCTTCCAAAATTTTCTTCTGCGGATCCTGACGGCTGACCATAATTATTTGCGAGATCGAAATGTGTGATGCCGCTATCAAATGCTTTTAATAAAATCGCACGACAGTTTGCTAACGGGTCCACATAACCGAAATTATGCCATAGCCCGAGCGAAAGCGCAGAAAGTTTTAATCCGCTTTTTCCGCAGCGGCGATATTCCATTGATGAGTAGCGTTGGTTGTTTGCTGTATATTCCATGCGATAAATTTAAGGAAAAGGGTTGAAACGAAAGCTGCCCATTACCTTGATATTATATAGAAGATGTGGGATGCAAGATTTGGGGTTAATGAATGCCTTAATTTCAAGAACTATCACGCATCCATCATCTCATGTCTTCATCTTTTGATGGTCTTATTATCATTCTCAGCGATTGATCTTTTGTGAAATAAGCAATCATCCAGTTATATAAAGTTTTAACTCGATTGCGATAATTGATCAATGAAATTAGATGAACAAAAACCCAAATGAACCAAGCAATAAAACCTCTGAAATGCAAAGTTTTTGAAAGATCCGCAACGGCTTTATTTCTTCCAATAATCGCGAGGCTTCCTTTATCAATATATTTAAATGCCTTTTGATCTTTTTCATTTGCAATTGCAATAAAATTTTTTGCCAAATTTTTTCCTTGTTGAATGGCAACCTGAGCAACTTGTGGATGTCCATTTGGAAATTCTTTATCAGTAGTTTGAATACAAGTATCTCCTATTGCATAAATATTTTGAGTGCCAGTTACTTTATTAAATTCATCAACCATTAATCTCTTCGCTCTTCCATAACATGCTGCATCAATACCTTCAAACACATGCGAGGTAACACCTGCAGCCCATATCAAAGTTTTGGTCTCGATGTTTTCATTATTATCAAGCATCACAATTCCATCTACATAATCCTTTACATGAATGTTCAATTTTATTATCACGCCCAATTTTGAAAGTGCTTCGTAAGTATCTTTTTGCGATTTCTCGCTCATTGGCGACAGCACTGCTTTTCCTGCATCAACCAAATAAATATTGCTTTCCAAACCGGTGTCTGCAAGCTCAGGATAATCTTTGTGCAAAGCATTTTTTTTAAGCTCAGCCAACATACCAGAGACTTCAACTCCTGTTGGACCACCGCCAGCCACAACAATATTCAATAATTTCTTTTTTTCAACTTTATCATCCGTAATAGTTGCTTCTTCCATTTTCTGTAAAAAATGATTTCTCATTTCAAGTGCATCGCTCACCGTTTTCATTGGTATCGCATTATTCTTTACATTTTCAATACCAAAAAAATTTGTTTCGGTTCCGGTTGCAAAAACCAGATAATCATATTTCAATTCACCATTTGAAATGATTATTTTATTTTCTTGCTGAACGACTTTTACAAATTCGCCCATTCTGAAATTGATATTTTTTTTTCCTTGAAAAAGTTTCCGGAATGGATAAGAAATATTAGAAGCTTCCAAAAAACCCGTTGCTACCTGATATAACAATGGCGGAAAAAAATTATAATTATTCCTGTCAACAACTGTTATATGAAAATTATTATTGCCCGACAATTGCATCGCAAGATTGATCCCGGCAAAACCGCCTCCGATTATTACTATTTCTTTTGAGCCCATTGCTTTTATTTGTATTGCAAAATTATACGATCTCAACTTCAAACATCATGCTATTAAATCAAGTAGAAATTAATCCCCATGAATTCAACATGTAAATCCACGAACAATTTTTTATTTCAGAAAATGACTATCCGTTTGTTAAAACCATCTTGAACAATTATATTTGTTGTACAATTTTATTGATATGGCAGATGAAACAACACCACCGAAACAACCTGATCCGCCAAAACCTCCAGTAAAGGAAAGAAGCACATTGGGAACTAAATAGCTCCCACATAACAAGCAATGATTATTATAACAAGGATTGTATAAATCAAAAATATGTCATAAAGAATAACCCTCTTAGCATTCAAAAAACTCATCTCATTGACTTTGAAACCATATTGCTTTATGATATTCAAATAAACAAGCCTTTTTTTATCTTCTATTGAATAATTTTTATCATCAAAGTTTTTTGTCAATATTTCATCGGGCTTCGTTCCATTGTAATGAATAAGATGACCTTTGAAAATATAATACAAGCCGATTATACTTATGACAGACATAATGCCCAATATGATATTAAGACACGAATGAGCATGTTTGTTGAAAATATAACCGCCTGCTGCTGCCGAAAATGTTCCAAAACCAATTAAAAGGCGAATTGATTTATCTGTGATGCTTTGCGTTTCTGAAATGTACATTGAAAAATTTTCTTTCTGTTCTTGCAATACTTTTTCATATACCTCCAGAGGCAAAATTTCCCATTCTTTGATAGGGAATTCATATATCTGTGAATTTTCCATTTTTTTTGGTTTGGGGTTGTTGAATCACAATTTGTTCAATGCATCCACCGTTGCATTGGCAAGCTCGTTGTTCTTGGCTTTTAACGGCGCATCATTCTTATGTTTTTCATATAATTCTTTGCCGACTTCCTTCATTTCCCTCTTAGTGAACGGGCTTGGTCGAAACGGGTGATCGTCATCGGGCAATAAATTGTCGGGTGTTTCCATCAACCTCCCAAGCACACTTTTTTTCTTTTTCATTCTCTCTAATTTTAATACCAAGTATCGTTTGCGCCAGCAATAATCATGCGGTCAAACAAATCGCTCTCAAAGTTCCTCCTATTTAGCTTATAACAAAATTCATTGAGATAGTTCTGTAAATATTCTTTGCCGATTGAATGGTGAACGCCCAAGAACAATCTCTTTGCGTTTGATATAACCGTGTGAACCCAAGGCAATTTTTTATGTGCTTCTTTTGAAGGGGTTACAATTGCCTTGTGATTAGCAACAACTTCATTGAGCCTCGCAAAAGAATGATAGCCATCTGTCAACAATGAAGATTGTTTGTTCACGGATTTTGCAACCTCGTAATTGATGCCAATAGAACTTAGATCATCCATTGTTACCATTTTGACAAAACCCATTGAACGGTTTTTCTTGTTGGGGTTCTTTTGTTTTGGGTTTGGTTCGCTTTCTACCATTATCAGGACTTTCTTTTGCTTGTTGCTACCACGACCCCTTTTTTGTTCATCATCATTTTCCTTTTCTTCCAGATCCACTATTTCAAAAAATGCATCATCCAATTCAATATTACCGCTCAGTTTGTATTTTTTATCCCTTTTGCCCATTGATGAACGGACTTTTTGCATCATGAACCAAACTGGCTCATATCTTTTCATCCCTAATTGCCTTTGCATTTCTAAAGCTGAAAATGCTTTTTTTGTGGATGTCATAAGATGGATGCACATGAACCAAGTCCTTACTGGCACATGCGATTTTTCCATTATAGTTCCAGACCTAAGGCTTGTGCGTGATCCGCAATCGGCACATTTCCATATTTCCATATTCGCAAACCAGTAATGTTTTGGGCTACCGCATTTTTTGCAAACAACGCCTTCAGCTACTCTTTTCCCTTTAAGATATTCCCTGCAGGATTCTTCATTCGGGAAGCGTTCGTTGAAATTCATCAGGTTCATATTATCTTCGTTTTGTACCATAAGTTACGACTTTTATTTGGTTCTAACAAGCGGACAGTCATTTTTCAGAATAAAATTTATTTTATAAATTAGCATCGCATCTATTCAAAAGCATCCTCATTCCGAGACCCCACTTAGACGCCTACTACCTTATCTGAAGATTCCCACAACCCTTTCTGTAAAATATTTAAATCATGATTCAGTTAAACGAACTGAGAATTGGGAATTTTATCAAAGGCCCACTCACTATCAATGGTGTGTTTTATCCAGACCTTGCAACTGTTGAGCCAATAGAGCTGCAATTAAAGCTTGAACATTTTATGTGGTTCAAAGCAAATCAAGATTTGTTTGAATCAATTGAGCCAATCCTATTAACAGAAGAGTGGATGCTTAAATTCTCCGATGCAAAAGAGTATGATCTGAAATGGGATTTGCATCAATATATTACAGTGGTAAAACGTTATGATAAATATTTTCTACACTTTTCTGATAAAGGCTATTTGCTCGACGTTAAATATGTACACCATCTGCAAAATATATGCTTCGCATTAACAGGAGAGGAATTAGTTTTGAAACAAAAACATGAAGCGACAACATAAATTCTTAAAGCGCATTAGAATCTGCAACAACAACCTGCCAAGCATAATCTCAAAATTTTTTAGTTTTTAACAGCCTGTGAATAACCGCCACGTCAACGGATTTAATTTCATAATTTCGTTTTTATCAATCTCAGAAATATGGCTGAAGCAATTGTTGCATTAAAAAACGTGAATATTTACCAAAGCGAAAACCTCATTTTGCAGGATGTGAGCATCACTATTAATAAAGGGGAATTTGTTTATCTAGTTGGAAAAACTGGCGCTGGAAAATCGAGCCTATTGAAGACTTTATATGGCGACTTGCCTTTGACTGAAGGTTTCGCAGAGGTTGTAGGCTTTAATTTGCGTGAAATGGATTGGAAAAAAGTGCCTTACCTCAGAAGAAATCTTGGTGTTGTGTTTCAAGATTTTCAATTGCTGAGCGATAGAAGTGTAAATGATAATTTGAAATTTGTACTTCGCGCAACTGGTTGGAAAGATGTGAAATTGATGGATGAAAAGATTGCTGATGTGCTTGATAAGGTTGGGCTGAAATCGAAAGGTTTTAAGATGCCATTTGAAATGAGCGGCGGCGAACAACAGCGCGTTGATATTGCTCGTGCATTATTAAATTCCCCAAAACTTATTTTGGCAGATGAGCCAACAGGGAATCTTGATCCAGAAACTTCTGACGAAATCATGCAATTGCTTTTTCATATCAGCAGAGATTTTGGCACCACGATTATTATGGCAACGCACGATTATATTGTGATCAATAAATTTCAGGCAAGAATGCTGAGAACTGAAAAAGGGAAAGTGATCGACAACGCTACCATAGCCATGCAATAAGCTTCTCTGCATTTTTTTTATTGTCGAATAAATTTGCTAATAATTTTTCTCTTGCGCTTATTTCCTCTGCGGCAAATGGTTGATGATATAATTTTTCAACAAGATTTTTAAAGTCTTCAGGACATTCTCCTACATGACAGGTATCTTCTAATCCTGTGCTTGCTGCTGCTTGTTTATTGGTGATGCAATGCCTGCCTGCAAAAACGGCGTTTAGCAATTTCAATTTCACACCGGTGCAATTAAAAGAAGGCACAATATTGATTTGTGCTTTGCTGATCATATCACTCATTTCTTGTTCGCAGGGATCTGCAATAACGCAGGTATTATGATGCTGATGAGCCAACTTCTGCAATTTTTCAGAAGGTTTTTTTCCGGCAATCACAAAAGGCATATCAAAATCACTGAAAACATTTTGCAGCAACCATATAGCAGCCGCTTCATTTTCTGCAACTGATAGATTGCCGTGATACAAACAAAAACATCCAGTTCCCTGATTGCATTTCACATCAGCGATTGGATGAAAAACGGGCAGCAGAAAAATATTTTTAGTATTGAACTCAGTGCTATATTTCGTTGCGTCCTGTTCTGACATTGCCATGATCATCACCTTATCAGAAATATTTTTTTCATATTTCTTCAACATATTGCTTTCATGGAAATAGTATAATTTTTTCAGCAGCGAATTTTCATGTTTGTACAATTGGTAATAATATTCATGCTCCACATTGTGCAATCGCAAAACAACTTTTCTGTTTGCAAATCTTTCATCGTGCAACAAATGTGTGCAATGAATACCTTCCATGATTATCGGGTGATCATCATTCAGCAAATTTTCTTTCAGGTCATTATTGGATCGCGAGCAAACAATATAAGGCAGCTTATGGGAAAAGCCTTTGTGCCCTTCATTGCGGTGATAATAAAAAACTTCTTCACAATAATTTTTTAATTCATCCTGCTCTCCTCTTCCATATTCAAAACAATGAAGATGGATTTTGACGCCAAGCTGATGAAGCGATTTTATTTTGTAGAAAACATCAATCACTCCGCCGTAATCAGCGGGATAAGGAACATCAAAAGAAATGATATGTAAATGCTTTTCCAGGTTAGCTGAATAATTGTTGATAAAAATGAATCAGCTTTTGTTCTTCATCCTGCCAATTAAAAACCGATCTTGCCTTCATGCAATTGTTTTGCAATTCCCCATATAGAACATCGTTGCTCAACAAATTGTTTAGTGCTTTTGAAATTGTTTCGGGCTTCAAGTCATCAATAAGAGATGCTATTTTATATTGATCATCGATTTCTTTATATGCAGGATAGTTCACGCAAACCTGTGGAAGCGCTGAATGCATGTAATCAAAAAAACGGTTTCCCAATGAATAATAATTGCTCATGCCTGTGTTTTCAAATAAGGTAACGCCGATATAGGCGCTTTGCGTATATATTTTCAGCTCATCAGGCAAAATCATTCCTTTGAATATAATTTTTTCTTCGAGATTATTTTTTTTCACTAACTCCTTTGCCTGATCCATAAAATTTCCATCACCACAAATAATGAGTTTGGCGTTCACATGTTGCATAGCTGGTATTAAGGTCTCAAAACTCCTGCCCTCGTTTACAGCGCCCTGATATAAAATATATTTATCTTTTTTTGTTGATGGGATAAATTCACGCAGCATCGGCATATATCTTATCACTTCATATTTCACTCCATACATTTTGTTGAACACATCTGCAATAGGATTGGTTACGGTATATCCATTCTTAAATTTCGGTATGCTGAATCTTTCAATTTTTTTCCATAATCTATAAATGTGTGGTCTGGTAACCACTTCTTTCATTTCGCAAAAAAGCTCGTGCGCATCATATATGCGGGCTGATTTTTTTATTATCGATATAAAAAGACAGGGAAGAATGGTATCAAGATCGATGGCACAAACGGCGTCAACTTTTTTAAAAAGAAGAA
>CAIYPC010000499.1 GCA_903927975.1 uncultured Bacteroidota bacterium
TGAAATTGCTTCATCTCTTTTCATATTAACTATACCTTGCTGATCTGGTATTTGATTCATAAAAGAGTTATAGCTTCTATATATCCCGTCTTTATAAGTTGCAGTATTATACAATGGTATTTTTCGCTTATCGACGCTGTCAATATTTTCTACCTCTGCGATATTATAATAACTTGAGTCAAGCGGTTGCTTCAAAAGGTTATCTGCAATCAGGTCTATTATTATTTTACTTCCACGCACAATCAATGGAGCTGTTACATCATATCCTGAAAGCATAATCATGGTATCTATCGAAGATATTCTCTGATATTGATTGCCTTGCATTGAGTATAAGTCTGCAATCAAACTGCAAAATCTTGTCGCTCTAGGTTCCACATAATCAAACCGTCGTAATTGAAACAATAATTCTCCATCTTTCGCTGTTGAGTCAATCAGTGAACTGAGCACAGATGTTATCTGTTTTGCAAATGGTTCTTTAAGAATTAGCCTTGCATCGCGATTTCTCAACGGGCCAATACTTAGAACGCCAATCTGTGCTTTATAAATTCTCGAATCGAGAAAGCTTATTTTTTGATAAAGGCTATTGTGGATTTTGAAAGTGGGCAAAGTAATTTCAAAATCTTTCGTAAAATCTTGTGAAAAAGAATTTACAATTGATAATGAAAGAAAAAAAAGAATCAGGAATATCTTATTCATAAAGATGTAAGTTATTATCTACTTATAATATCTCAACGATCAATATTCCTTTCTCTTTGTTAATAATAATCTCGCAAACGCTTATTTCAGTTTCATATCTTTTATGATTGCTTCAATTCTTGCATCCAGATCTGATTTTGTTTTTTCATAATCAGAAGCGTTAGCCAATTTCGTGTTCACACTGAAATAGAATTTTATTTTTGGCTCGGTGCCCGATGGTCGCGCAGAGATCTTGCTCCCATCTTCTAAAATAAATTGCAACACGTTCGATTGTGGCAATGCGATATCCCAGCTTTCGCCTGTCTGCAAATTTTTCCCTTTTCGCAATTCATAATCGAGCAACTGAACAACCTGAGAATTGTTGATTGTCTTCGGTGGATTGCTTCTATATGTTTCCATCATATCTGCAATTTCTTTTTGGCCATTCATTCCTTTTTTAGTGATGGAAATAAGACTTTCTTTATAAAAACCAAATTGCACATACAGATCAAGCAACTTATCAAAAAGTGTTCTTCCTTTATTTTTTTCATAAGCAGCCATTTCGCAGAGCATCGCTACAGCACTCACTGCATCCTTATCGCGCAGCTTGGATCCGATCATCAATCCATAACTTTCTTCCCCACCGATAATATATTCTTCTGTTGATTCTTTTTCTTTAATCAGTTCGGCAATCCATTTAAAACCAGTGAGCACATTATAACAAGTGACATTATATTTCTTTGCCACTTCATCGATCATATCAGAAGTAACAATCGTTTTCACCACCATATCATTTGCCTGTGCAATGCCTTTTGTTTTGCGAGCCTCGAGCATGTAGTTAAATGCAAGCACCGCAGTTTGGTTGCCATTCATCAAAACCCATTTCCCTTTTTTATCTTTAATGCCAATGCCAACGCGATCAGCATCGGGATCTGTTCCTAATAAAATATCAGCATCTATATCAGCAGCTTTTTTCAAACCAATACTCATGGCTTCGCTTTCTTCAGGGTTTGGATAAACGACTGTTGGAAAATTTCCATCCGGTTCTGCCTGCTCATCCACCACATGCACATTATTAAAACCAAAACGTTGAAGCACCTGCGGGACTAATTTGATTCCTGTGCCATGTATAGGCGTGTAAACAATGCAGAGATTATGTTGCTTTTCTATAATTTCAGGATAAACAGAAAGCCCGCTCACCATGCTGATGTAAGCGTCATCCAATTCTTTTCCAATCATAGTTATATTCGATTCGCCCCCACCCCATTTCACTTCATCAACAGAAGCAATTTTATCAACTTCCGTTATCACATTTTTATCGTGTGGCGGAATGAGCTGACCGCCATCATTCCAATATGCTTTATACCCATTGTATTCTTTTGGATTGTGTGATGCAGTACAAACGACTCCGCCTTGACAACCGAGATGGCGAATCGTGAAACTCAATTCTGGCGTGGGCCGAAGTGACTGAAACAAAAAAACACGAATTCCATTAGCGGCAAAAACCTTCGCAACGGTTTCTGCAAAAAAACGGCTGTTATTGCGACTGTCGTGTGCAATGGCAACCTTCACAGTTTTGCCAGGAAAAGATTGTTTGAGATAATTTGCATAGCCTTGAGTCGCCATCCCAACTGTGTATTTATTCATTCTATTGGTGCCGACTCCCATTATACCGCGAAGGCCGCCAGTACCAAATTCAAGATTTTTATAGAAACTTTCCGTCAGCTCGCCCGGATTTTCTTTTTGCATTTTTTCAATTTCATTTTTAGTTTCCTGGTCGTAGTTGCCATTGAGCCATTCATTTACTTTTTCTTGGATAGCCGGTTCCATATTTTTAGTTTTATTTTTTGGTTGATTAAGAAACTAATATCGGTAAGATTGGGAATATGGGCAAATATCCTTATTTCAATATTTGTTTGATAAAAAATTCAAAATAAATTGTGTGTCAAGATGTGCGCTATATATCTACTAATCCCTTAAATTTGTGAACAGGTTATCCACACATTGTGTATTATAACTAAGCGTTCACAAAATCCGTTGAAAAATATAAATAAATTTGGTCTGTCCCATCGCAATAATTTATAGCATATTTCTACCTCTTAAACGGAACAGATGTCAACTTACTTATTACTCCGCGATAATAAGCAGTCGGGCCCATATTCACTAAGTGAAATACAAACAAAGGGCTTTAAAAAATACGATCTTGTTTGGGTTGAAGGGAAAAGCGCTGCTTGGCGTTATCCTGGAGAGGTTGCAGAGCTAAAACCTTTTGCACCCATAGTTGAAGAACAACCATTCGATAGATTTTTCAAAAAACCTTCAGAGCAAAACAGAGAAACAAACACTTCACGTCAGGAGCCTGTAAAAAAAGAAATTGAAAAAGCTGCTGTTGCGGTCAGTCAGGTTGTTGTTGAAATTGGAGATAAAAAAGTTTATGCAACTTTACCAGCGAAAAAAAATCCTGCCAATCCTCAACCTCAAATAGTTCTAATTAAACCATCATATCCAATTAAAGAAGAAATAAAAAAACCTACCCCTGAACCTATTGTCAATAATTATTTTCTGGAGAAGAAACCCGAAGCAATACAAGAACAAAATATAAATCATCCCAAAGAAAAATATTTTTCAAAAAAGAATGAGAATGAATCTCGCAGATATTTTCAACCACTTGCCTTAGCTGCTTGTATTGTTGCACTATTAGGTGCCGGGATTTTTATTGGAATGTCGATAAGCAAAAATTCTTCCACCGATATTCCAAATGGTGCTAATGAAAAACAGGTAGCAAAAATAGATAAGCCCGAACCTCAAAATGTTTCTATCCCAATATCTACAACGGTTCCTACAGAAGAAAAAAACGTTGCAACCAATAAAGAAAATGACAATTTAAACAACAGTGTGAATGGAGCTTCTGCGTCTAAAATAAATGATGACGAAAGAAAAAATACTTTGGCTAGCGATAATAAAAAACTTTATAAACAGAAAGCGGCCATTGTTCCCGAGCCTGTTAAAATTGCTCCACAGCGCGAAAATATTTTGGACAGTAATTCATCTACAGGGATAGCAACACGACAATCAACTCATCGCACTGATGCGGCTATCAATGACAAAGAGCTTGTAAAAAACAGTATTGGCAATCTTGTTTCTGTAAGTTCAAATAAATACAATGTTGGCGCTTTTGGTGGCATTTCAGAAGTGCAGTTAACGCTTAACAACAAATCGGTTTATCCTCTTGATCTGGTGATGGTGGAGGTTCAATATATTCAATCGAACAAGAAGATTTATAAAACTGAAAACCTTTATTATAGAAATGTAAGACCTGGAGAAGCGATGATGCAAGAGGCCCCAAAAAGTTCACGCGGTGTGAAAATTCAATATAAAGTGACACTTATAAATTCAAAGGAATCATCTGTTTCTTATTCAGGTATATGATTTATTTAGAATTTTAATTAAACAATTTTAATTTATCCACGTTTATTGGTTTTTTAGCGAGATGACATACATTTGCCAAACCTTATTCTCCCCTTTAGAAATTTCCCCGATTCAATTGATGTAAAGCCATTCGCTCTAGAAGGAGCACCGATTGCCACGGTCGTACGATCTGATTAATTGCATAAACTTATTAAAAAATTAAGCGATGAAAAACGCAATTGTACAACTATGTCTTGTTGTACTAGTGATAACAGGCATACATGCAATGAGGCTGATTAAGGCTAACACGATTAACGGGAAGGTATCTTCACCCGATGCTCTTCAATTTGCATGGGCTGTAAACGGTAATGATTCTGTGATTGTTGCAGCAAATAATGGAAATTTTAGTTTAAAAGTTAAACCTGGAATTTGGAAGGTGCTCCTGCATACAAAAAGCCCATATAAAAACATGGTGATAAGTCATGTAATCGTGAGCGAAGGAAGATCGACTGATCTTGGAGACATAAGATTGGAACAATAAAAATCTTATAATAAAATAAGTTTAAATAAGCTGCAATCAAGCTGCCCCAAACTCTCATGGGCTTTAGGCATTAGTTGTCCTTTCTTTTTGGTCAGTTTCCGACTAAATTTCGAGTTATTAAAACTTGCATTATATTGCTCTCATGAAAAAAGTTTTGCTTTTTGGAGCAGGTAAATCAGCAACATGCCTTATCGGTTATTTAATTAACGAATCGGATCAAAATAATTGGGAATTACTCGTTGTAGATGGCAATCTTGATTTAGCAAAATCTAAAATTGGTAATGCTTCACATGCCACAGCTATTTCGATTAATGTTGAAAAAGATTCAGAAAGAAAAAAGCTAATCCTTCAGGCCGATATTGTGATATCTCTTCTTCCTCCCTCATTGCATTTTTTAGTTGCGCAAGACTGCGCGGAAATGAAAAAAAATCTGCTCACTGCTTCTTATGTAGATGATAAAATCAAAACTCTAGAGCCCCTTATTAAAGAAAACGGATTATTATTTCTTTGCGAAATGGGGCTTGATCCAGGCATTGATCACATGAGCGCAATGGAACTCATCCATCGAATTAAAAATAATGGGGGCAATATCACTTCTTTCAAATCTCATACTGGTGGATTGGTCGCTCCTGAAAGTGATAACAACCCGTGGCATTATAAAATTAGCTGGAACCCGCGCAATGTGGTTCTGGCTGGTGCTGCAGGCGCAGTTTATAAAGATGACAATAACATTATTACAAAGAAGTATGAATCTCTTTTTGATGATTGCGAAAAGATAAATGTGAAAGACATTGGGAATCTTTCTTATTATCCAAATCGTGATTCACTAAGCTATATATCTGTGTACGATTTAAGTTCAGCCAATACTTTTTTAAGAACCACACTTCGCTATCCTTCTTTTTGCGAGGGATGGAAAGCCATCGTATATGCGGGATTGACAAACGATAAAGACAGAATTGATGCTAAAAATATTTCCTTCAAAAAATGGTCGGCGGCCATTGAACCATTTGTAACACAAGAAAACAAAGAGCAGCTTCAATTTCTTGGTTTATTTGCTGATTCAGTAATTCCTGCGTCATCAAAAACTTCTGCAGATGTTCTTCAATATTTGTTAGAAACCAAATTAGCCATGAGCCCGAATGATAAGGACATGATTGTGATGTTGCATGAATTTGAATATGAAATCGGGCAAAACAAGCATTCACTTAGAAGCTGCTTGATTGTGAAAGGGGAAAACAACACGAGAACTGCAATGGCAAAAACTGTTGGGCTTCCGATAGGCATTGCAGCTAAATTAATTTTGCTTGGAAAAATAAAACTAACGGGCTTGCATATCCCAATATTGCCAGAAATTTATGAACCAGTATTGCATGAGCTAAAAGCAAATCAGATTGAGTTTGAAGAAGAGCTTAATTGACTTCAATGTTCAGCTTTCCTATAAGATGATAACCGACATCTCTGAACGTGACGAGATATTTTCCTTTTCTTAGAAACAAGGCATAATTATCATTGTTCGTATTTATATAAGTCTGATCCGCAGGAACTAGTTTCCCTGGACCATTTAAATTTGTTTCATAATCATAATATGCCTGAACGAGGAATGCTTTTTTCTCCGTTGGCGGTTTCACATAAACCACATGCCGCAAGCCGCCCAAAGAAAGCCATGTCGGACGGTTGTCTTTATAAGTGGTGTGAGGATGTATCACGCAAACATCATACGCATCGTTATTAGTGATGTTGATCGCCGCACCATCAAGCATAGCTACGCAAGGCGCATAAATTGAAAACTTATCCAGATATGCATCATATAAAGCTTTTCCATAAGCAAACTCACTCTCATCGCTCATGCTAACCTGATCGATGCATAAAGGATCAATGCCTGATAATTTTTTAAAAGCCATTGCCATCGGCACGTAATTATTGTCCAGTGATTTTTTTGCATTATGCCCATAGCTCGCTTCCACCAATATTTTTGCAGAATGATCCTGTTCAATTATCTTATAAATATTTGCAGCTTGTATAGAATCTCGTTGATTAGCAATATGAGATGATGAAGTATCATCATAAGGAACAAGCATGTAACCCAATTCCAGCGCGGTTCTTACTAGCTCTCCTCCTATCGGTTCATTTGTAAAATAACCAGTGGCTGATGTAAGCCTATCCACCGAACGATTGGAAAAATTATTCAAGGTTTCCATAGCCAGATAACGAAAACCTTTTTTATACATCTCTCCAAGTAATAATAATGTAAAAGCTCGATGCAACGGCTTATCATACGATTCATTGATCATAACAACCTGACGATCCTTTGCAGCAAAAGAAATATATTTTTCCGCGCTTGCATGGTTGATGTCTTTTAAGTCGTCAATTATTTTGTGCAATTTTTTTTCTGATCCCGGATCAACAGCCTCATAATTTTTTAAATGATATTCAAGCACGGTTTGATAATCGCCTAAAAAAGATGCAGCCTTGCTCATCTCATTATTATATCCAATATCAGATTCAATCTCTTTGAATTTATTTTCTTCTTTAAATAATTGATATAAAGGATAGAGATAATTCAAATCGCCCTGAGGCTTTAAATTGATATATTTTAAAGTTGAATCGTAAAACCGTGGCATATTATGCAGCGCAAATTCCTCAACGATTTTTAACTGCGGACTACTTTGCGAAAAACAGAAAGAAGGGAAAATCGCAATTACCAAAAAAACAAAAAATTTATTTGATTTCATTTCGCTGCAATGTTAGAAAACCGTTTGTTACCGAAAACTTAAAGATGCTTTTCTTTCAATATTTTCATTAGATCCACAATGCCTTCAGATGCAGGTTTTTCAATTTCAGTGAGATTATGAATTGAAGTATAAGGCACTTTCTTATCAACAATAAATTTAGGAATATTAGCACCAGCGTAATTTATTAAGCTGGCGGCAGGATATACAACCAACGAAGTTCCAATCACTGCAAAAATATCTGCGACATTCACAAGCCTTATCGCCGGCTCAATCATCGGCACTGCTTCTTCAAACCAAACAATATGCGGACGAAGCTGCGCACCATCGGAAGCCACATCGCCATATTTAATATCGCTCCTGATTTCATAAACCAATCTTTCATTTTTTTCGCTGCGCATTTTAAAAATTTCTCCATGCAAATGCAGAACTTTTGTTGAGCCTGCACGCTCATGCAGATCGTCAATATTTTGGGTGATGATATGAACATCAAATTCGTTTTCAAGTTCAGCCAATCCAAAATGAGCCGCATTCGGTTTTGCATCCAGCACATTGTTTCGGCGCTGATTATAAAAATCAAGCACAAGCTGAGGGTTCTTTTTCCATGCGCCGGGAGTCGCCACGTCAGTCACTTCATAGCCTTCCCAAAGACCATCACTATCGCGAAAAGTTTTCAGCCCGCTTTCGGCGCTAATGCCCGCTCCTGTTAATATGACCAGATTTTTTTTCTTCACGATTTGAAATTAAGAAAAATTAAAATTGCCATTCAAATAAGATTTTATCCACTAACACCTCTAATTGATTCGCGAATATTTTACTTCGTAAATTTAAACTGCTCTACGAACATGAGAAGGCTTCATTATAAATTTTTAAAATGAAGTATTATGAAACTGCTTTTCATTTCGCTTGCAATTCTCTACGCATTTTTAGCAAGTTCCTTCATACATTATTTTAATGTGATCAATCCCACGGGGACTTACGTATTAAAAGGCAAGCTTGAAAAAAATATCATAAAAAGCCATAGTGGTGAAATTAGAGCAAAGCTTCTTTCTGAAAATAAATTAGCACTAAGTTTTTATCTAGATAAAGGCTCTCCAAATTTCGAGTCGGCTTCATTTAAAGACACATTTTACTATTTCGATAATCGCATCAGTTATCACTCTCCAACTGACACAGACTGCATCATCACTTTCATATTCAATGAGGCTTCGGTTGAAACATTTTTTGTACACAGCAATCCTCAATGCACATGCGGTTTTGAAAACGGCGTGATCATTCCTGCAACATTCGAAAAATCCTCCAATGATATTCCAGTTATGAAAGATTTTTCATTATATAAAAAACCAATTCAGGAAAATAATCCCCAATAACTGTTAACACAAACCAAAAGTGAGAAATATTTTCTACTTAATCTCAAGTGGAAGAGATTCTTTATCGCTTGCAAAAGCTGGTACTGTTTTTTCAACTCACACTGTAAATATTCGTTAACCTAAAAAAGTGCGTTATGGATAAGAAAAATAAATCGCAAAAGAATGATGATAGGGATGAAAGCAAAATGCCGCTGGGAAAAAAACATGATGACAATAAGCCGAATGCTGATAAAAACAAGCAAGATGCTTTCAACAAAAAAGACATGCCTGACCCAGCAGACGAAAGGGCAGTCGACCCAGACAAAAAAAGAATTGAAATTGATGATAACCCTGATGAAACAGAAAGAAAGATACCTCGCATGAAACATTAATACGGAACGGTTATCATTTGAAGTGCAATAAGGGGCAAAAGCCCCGCAGGTTGCGGGGCTTTATTAGTAGCGGTTAATAAAAAAATTATTTCACTAATCAAACATTCCTTATGGTACAAACACAAATGGTTACACTAAGCGCGATACTTGAAAAGTTGAGGCTTAAAAAAATGGACAACGAATTTAGATGGACGCCCGAAGGATTTACGGCGAACAAAGGCAAAGCATATAAACCTGAAGATTTAAAGATTATAAAAGTTTTTAGGTTCGAAGGAGATTCTGATCCTTCAGATTCATCAGTTCTGTACATAATCGAAGCGAATGATGGGTTAATAGGATATAGCATTGATGCGTATGGCATGTACAGCAATCACGACGATGAAGAAGGTTATGATAATTTCCTTAGAAATATTCCTTTGGAAGACAGAGAAGAGCAGCTTGCATTCGACATATAAGGTCAAAAAAAATTGAGCAATTAAATTCCCTTTCATTGTTCAATCACCAACCGGATGGAAATAATATTTCATCCGGTTTCTTGTTTTCTTCCGTGCGACAACGGGTTGAAACCCGTTGCTACAAAATGCTCCGAGCCTACGGCTCTGCATGCAACAAACTATTAATTTGCGCTCCTGTATTCCTTACACCCTAAACCTTCAACCTTCCCCCTGCGTTTTCTTGACATAATAACTTTAGATTTGCTGTTTAAATTTCAAGATAAACAGCAGTCGGATAAATGGATATTTTCATTCGCTCAGCAAGTAGCATTTCCCCGCAAAAAACATTTGGGCATTCATCATTTCTCAGTGAATTTGTTATTCACGAGGGAAACAGATTAAAATGCATTGAGCCGGAATATAAAAACTTCATTGATGCAAAATTGATCCGCCGCATGAGCCGGATTATTAAAATGGGCGTTGCTTCCGCCATTCAATGTTTGAAAGATGGAGCAATCGAAATCCCAGATGCAATCATTACCGGAACTGCTTATGGCTGTTTAGAAGACACGGGCGTTTTTCTCACAAAAATGGTTGAGCAAAAAGAAGAACTGCTCACGCCGACAGCGTTTATACAATCGACCCACAATACGGTGGCGGCGCAAATCGCATTGATGCTCCATTGTCATCATTACAACAACACATTTGTGCATCGCGGCTTTTCATTTGAAAGCGCATTGCTCGATGCAATAATGATGATGAAAGACAATGCAGCATCAAATGTGCTTGTGGGTGGCGTGGATGAAATCACAGATGCAAGTCAAAAAATATTATCCCGTTTTGGATTATATAAGAATGAAAACATTTCAAACGAAAATTTATATTCTGCAAAATCAAAAGGAACTATAGCCGGAGAAGGCGCGGCATTTTTTTTATTATCAAATCAATTGTCAGAAAATAATTTGGCAAAACTGGATGGGCTGAAAACATTTTATAAGCCATCGGATAATCAAGAAATTGAAAATCAGATTTTATCTTTTCTTGAAGAAGAATCAATCAACATCAATGATATTGATTTGATAATAACAGGAAGAAACGGGGATGAAAGAAATGATGAGATTTACGAAACGCTTGCCGGCTCATTGTTTCATGGCATCGAACAAATAAATTTCAAATATTTTTGTGGTGAATATCCAACTGCGATTGACTTTGCATTGTATCTTGGTGCAAACATCATCAAAGTAAATAAATTGCCTGAAAGCTTATTTAATGCTGAAACAAAAAATAAAGATTTTAAAAAGATCTTGATTTATAATCACTATCTGGGCATTCATCATTCTTTATTATTAATCTCAGCATGTTGACATTCAGGAACACAAATATTTTTTTTGCTGCATTGTTAATTGCTGTTATTGCCCTTAACTTTTTTGTTCATGTACCAATTCTTGTTTACATCGTTATAATACTTCTTTATTCCTTCCTTCTTTTCTATGGAAGCTATTATATACAAGCAGGATTTTATATCAAATCAATCTGTTCAGCAAAAACAACAAAAAAACAAA
>CAIYPC010000500.1 GCA_903927975.1 uncultured Bacteroidota bacterium
AATTGGTTTTGGCAATTGTTTCCATATAGTTGTGAAGGCAGAAAAATCAATTGATGGAATTTCAATAGTAGCAATCGGTTTTGGAATATCAGGAATTTTATAAGAAACATATTGGCTTATTAAATTCCGCAATGCAAAATATTTTGCTGTCGGTTGTCCTTGCTCGTTAATCGGCGCATCATAATCGTAGCTCGTAATATCGGGTTCATATTGTGTTGGGGTAAACGCATTGGCTCCTGCCGTGAAACCAAAATTGGTTCCCCCATGAACAACATATAAGTTGAAAGATTTTTTATGTTCAAGCAAATATCTTACTTCATTTAAAATTCCTGTAGTATCATTCTTTGACCATTTCTCTTTCCAATGAGTAAGCCATCCTGGATAAGTTTCTCCACTAAAGGAAGGCACATTCGGATTTCTTTTTTTTGCTTCTGCGAAATCATTATCTCCCGATCCGCTATCAAGACCAATCGCTGCGCCATCTATGTTTCCGGCTTCGAGCATATAAGGCGTTGCGCCATCTGAAGTGTAGAAAGGAACTACGATCCCATTTTGTAGCCATAATTTTTTTAAAGCTTGCAAATATTTTTTGTCGTTCCCATAGCTGCCATATTCGTTTTCAATCTGCACCATTAATATCGGTCCGCCATTTGTGCATTGCAACGAAACTATTTCTTTTGATAAGCGATTTATGTATCGCGTTACAGCCGACATATATCGCCTATCCATACAACGGATTTTTATATCAGGGATTTTTAAAAGATAAGAAGGCAATCCACCGAAATCCCATTCTGCGCATACATAGGGTCCTGGGCGAAGAAGCACCCACATTTTTTCTTCTTGACAAATGCGAATGAACTCGGCAATATTTCTGTTCTCAGAAACAAAATCAAAAACACCCGGAGAGCTTTCATGATAGTTCCAGAAAATATATGCGGCAATGGTATTGCAACCCATCGCTTTCGCCATCTGTATCCTATGTCTCCAATATTGTTTTGGGATCCTCGCCGGATGTATTTCACCACTGATTATCTGTAACGGTTTTCCATCTAATAAGAAATCGTTTTTGTCGAGCGAAAAATTATGTTTTACCTGCGCAAAAGATTTATAGGAGAAGGAAAAAATCATTGTCAGAAAAAAACAAACTGAAATTTTTTTAATAACCATTGTTAATTTTTTTAACACTTTTCTAATTTTCGCTAAATGTAATCATTCAAATAAATTTTGCTGAAAAAAAATGAACAGTGAAGAATTTAAATATCATTGGTTGAAGTAATTTATTTATTTTTACCACATTCCTTATTACTTGAAAAAAGACTAGATGGACAATAAACTTCCTACGATTAAAGAAATCGCCAAGCGATTAAATATTTCTATATCTTCTGTTTCCAGAGCGCTTCATGACCATCATAGTATCGGCCTTAGAACGAAAATGCGCGTTCGCGAAGTTGCCACTGAATTGAATTACGAGCCAAACATGACTGCTATTTATTTTAAGCAGGGAAGAACATTTACAATTGGAGTTATACTACCGCATCTTTCAGAATCTTTTTTTTCATCGGCAATTAGCGGAATAGAAGATTGTGCGATTTTCAATAACTATAATATTCTCTTTGGGCAATCTCACGACAACAAGGAGAAAGAAATTAATATTGTTGATGCAATGAAAAACCAGCGCGTTGATGGTATGATTGTATCTATGTCAAAAAACACAGATAGCTTCGAACATTTTGAGATGCTAAAAAAATATAACATCCCACTTGTTTTTTTTGACAGAGTGCCGAACATGGTTGATATAAATTATGTGGATTGCAATCTGGAAAATGGAATGCGCGAAGCGATTGAATTTCTTGCAAAGAAAAACCATAAACAAATTGCGCTTATTAACGGCCCTAAAACTTTGCCCTCCACTAAAGAAAGATACGAATGGTTTGTGGCTGCACTAAAAAAGAATGATCTGAAATTTGATGAGAAATATATAGTGTCAACCGATCTTACAGCGCAAAGCACACACATTGCCATGCAACAATTGGTATCATTAAAACCAAGACCAACAGCCGTTATTACATTCAATGATTATGTAGCACTCGATGCAATGCAATTCGCAAAAAAAGAAAAAATAAAAATCAATAAAGATATCTCCTTCGTTAGTTTTGCCAACCTTCCAATATGTAATTATCTTGATAATCAGCCACTGGCTTCTGTTGAGCAATTTCCATATCAGCAGGGGCAAAAAGCAGCAGAAATGCTTTTTCAAATAATCAACACAAAGAAAAACGGTTCGTTGCAACAACGTTTACCAACAATTTTTACTATTGATACGAAATTGGAGACTCATTGAATCACTTCATTGATATAAAAGGAAAGCCCCGCAAAATGCGGGGCTTTCCTTTTATAATTGAGCCGTTATTATTTTGTCTTTTGCTGCTGCTGTTTCATTCTTTCTTGCATCATTTTCATTTGCTCAGGCGTTAACTGAGGCATAGATTGTGACCGGGGTTGTTCCTTTGGAGCATCTGTTATGTCAACCACTTCAATATCAAAAATCAAGCTCTCGTAAGGTTTGTGGTTTGGACCAGGCTGTGCATCATAAGCCTGGGAAGCTGGAATATATAATGTTGCTTTGCCGCCTTTTCTAAGCAAGCGAACACCGTCTTCCATACCAGGTATAATACCTCTTCTGCCAACAACAAATTTCAAAGTGTCTTTGCGAGGTCCTGTTACATTTGATTCAAACACTTTTCCTGTAGGAAAAGATTTACCAGTATATAAAACATGAACTTGTTTTCCTGAATCAACCAACGGTCCTTCGCCTGGCGATTTAATTTCTACATAAGTTCCTGCCTCAGTTTTTTGTGCGTTGATTTTGTTAGCAGCGATATAATCAGCCATCTCTTTGCTTTCACGATCTTTTTCTTTTTGCATTTCACCATTGCGATCTTTTTCAACCACATCCTGGCTTGTAAAAACATCAACCACCTTAAATACGAGAATTATCTTATCAGTCTTTTTAATGTACGGAGGTAAGCCACCAAATTTGTGCTGAATTGTATCAGCAAGTTCAACTATAATAGCACTGTCTCCTTTGCGTAGCAAAGGAAATATTTCTGCTGGATTATATGTTGCACCAACACTGTCAACACGAGCATATGCCGGAACGCCACCAAAAGATGAGAAGACAACTGAGTCTCCAATTTTTTGAGTATAATTTATTTTGAGGAAGTCTCCCTTCTTGGCTTTTTCACCTTTAGAGCCATCAGAAATAATTTTGTAGAGCAATCCACTTTTTGTTTTTTGGAATCCTTGTTTACATGATCCAAAAGCAATCATTAAAACTGGGATTAATAAATACGATGAGATTTTTTTCATGTTTATATTATTATTGTAATTGTGACTTATTTTCTTTCATGGCTGCAATGAAATCCAAAACTGTTTGATCAAGTGTTTTTTTACTCCTTCCTCCTGCGGCATTAAAATGACCACCGCCTTCAAAATATTTTCTTGCAAATGTATTCACATCAAAATTTCCTTTGCTCCTAAATGAACACCGAATTTCTTCATCGCGATCAATAATAAGCGCAGCCAATTTGATGCCTTTTATTGATAATGGATAATTTACAAGACCTTCCGTATCTCCGGTTTTAATATCAAATTTTACCAAATCTTTCCAAGGAACTGAAATCATTGCGGCATTGTGCTCATAATAAATTTCCATTCTGTTTTGCAGCACATGACCAATGAAACGCAAACGTGTCTCTAAAAAATTATCAAACAAATTTTCATAGATCACTGTATGATCGAAACCAGTCATTTTAAGTTCAGCCACCATTCTATGCACATCTGCTGATGCAGAAGAAAAACGGAATGAGCCGGTATCAGACATTACCCCAGCAAATAAACATTCAGCTATTTCTTTATTAATCTTTTCTTTATGTCCAGAGCTAATAATAAAATCAAAAATCATTTCACAGGTCGAGCTTTTTGATGTATTGCTCACTCCATAATTAAAGACATGAGTTGCTGGTTCCTGATGATGATCAATTAAAACTTTAACGCACTCAATTTCTTTCAGCTTATGTTGCATTTTTCTAGTGCGTGAAAGAATATTGAAGTCAAGACAAAAAAGAATATCACATGTTTCTAAAATAGAAGTTGCTTTTTCTGTGTCGTATTCGTAGTCAGTTACATCCGCACAACCTGGCATCCATTTTAACCAATCGGCCCAATTGGTTGGGGAAATAACATTGATTGTGTGGCCAAATTGTTTTAAGAAATGAAAAAGACCCAATGAGGAACCCATTGCATCTGCATCGGGTTTTTGGTGCATAGTAATAACTACGCGTGCAGGCCTCTTAATCAATCCATATATTTCTTCTATTCCTTTCATACAAAACGGCTGCAAAGGTGCATAAATAAAGGCAATTACCAAAACTAGTTAGTGGAGTTGCGAGTTAAGAGTTTTGAGTCGGGAGTTGGAGGCCATATTTCGGGGTCGGGGGTTAAGCGTTCAGCGTTGAGTTTTGAGTGGGAATGTAGAATGCAGTTTTAGATCATGGATTAAGAGTAAGCACTCCGAACTCCCAACTCCCAACTCTGAACTTTTAACTCCCGACTAACTAAAAACTCTCAACCTAAAACTTTACCTTTGCGCCCTAAAAAAGAAAATATGAGCAACAGAACTTTTACTATGATTAAGCCCGATGCATTTGGAAAGGGACATTCAGGCGCTATTATAGATATGATTATTAAAGACGGGTTTCGTATTGTGTCAATGAAATTGACAAAATTATCGTCTGAAAAAGCAGGTGAGTTTTATGCAATCCACAAAGCAAGGTCATTTTTTGGTGAGCTTGTTGATTTTATGAGTAGCGGCCCTGTAATTGCTGCCGTTCTTGAAAAAGAAAATGCAGTAGCTGATTTTCGTAAACTTATCGGTGCTACGGATCCCGCAAAAGCTGATGCTGGTACTATCAGAAAATTATTTGCAGCATCTGTTGGAGAAAATGCAGTTCACGGAAGTGACAGCGATGAAAATGCAGAAATAGAAAGCAGCTTTTTCTTTAGCAAATTAGAAAGCTATTAATATTGTGAATGGTGAATAGTGAGTTGTGAATGATGGAACTCGATTGACAACTCATTATTCACTACTACATTTCTTTCCCCATCAACATTACAGGAGAAACAGTGTATCCATTTTTCTTCAACAGATTAAGAATGCCTTGTTCCCCTGGCAAATGACCAGCTCCCACCGCAATCAGTAAAGATTTTTCAGGCATCAATGTTTTTAATTTATGCGCCCAGTTCCGATTGCGGCCATAAAGCAGCAAGTCCATAAAATTAGATGTTGTACCCGTTTCCTTGCTGGTAAGTAGTTCAATCTTGTTTAAATCCTGCGCTTTGTATGCTTCAGCAAGTGTGTCTGTCATTTTCTTATAATCATCACTGCTATCAATATATTTAATCAGATCCTCTGCCTGATCTTTATAAGGTATGCTATCAAAAAGTGATGCCTGAAATTCTGCTGTTTCAAGACCATTTATCTTTTTATTTTTTTCATGGGCTTCTTTCATAATTACAAGCTCCATTCCGTTTGTTGATTTACATGGAAGATCATCCTCTTCCATCAGACTACTAATAAGCATCGGCTTAAAACGCTCAAGCATGCTGAAAGGAAGCATCGATGAATGCTTGGCAAAATAATTTTTCACTTTTGCGTAATCTTCAGGACTTAATAAATCAGACAATCTTTTGTCATCGTTCATCCGCATAAATTTCATTGAATTCATCATGCCCATCATATCGCTCATATCAATTTCAAAATAGATCTCATCACAATTTGATATAACGGTTTTCAGATCATTGCTAAGACCTGCATCATCGGAGCATAAAATATGCATCGTACCAAATATATAAGTTGGCTTTTTCAAATCCTTCCCAGTCACTCTCCACAATAAACTGTTAGGCCAATTTTGTGTGGATGTTTGAGAAAAAACAATTCCAGTCAACAAGGCACATGTTAGTACAGATAAAATTTTTTTCATAACAACATTCATTATTTAAAAATCTCTTAGGTGGAATTTATTTTCAAATAAATTAATTCACAATAGCTTCTTCGCCATACATTTGGTTTTTGAATTTCAATGATGGCGATGGTATAAATTCGCCTGCATTTAATTCATTCCATTTTTCATCAACAGATTTAATGGTTGCATTGTTCGCTACAATAATATTTGGCCAATCTCTCTGGAAATTATCAAGCTCTTTGGTCTTTCTTGTTCCATCAAAACCGATGCACGCAAAATTTTTATGCAGTTCATCTTTTGTTTGCTGATAAAGGAAATAATCTCTTTTGGGATCAAGATTATTGCAGAAGCGCCATAATGCTGTTGTCAGATCATTGGGATCAACAGTATGTTCTATATACAAAATCATTTTTATTTTTTGAATCCCAGCAACAGCTTCGCAGATTTGAGAGTGCAATTCTTTCACATGTCCAACTCTATTTTTCTTTACAGAAATAATAATGCAAGGGATTTCTTTTTTTAATAAATCAATATTCACTTCATTGATTTCATTAAAAGCATTTTTTAATTGATCAGCAATTTTGTTGTCAGCCAACTGAAAACTTGAAACTGAAAATTGAAAACTCTCATCAACCTCCTCTATAAATTTCTTCGTTCCATCAATACACATTTTTCCACCGAAACCTAATTTGCTGCAACTGTGATCGAGTACATCCATCGGTCCTTGCGAGAAATAAATATCAGTTGCTGGATTCATATTTGCAAAAACATATTTTGCAAGCTGCTCATAATTTTGAATCGATGTTCCTTCATCAGCAAGCACTAAAATTTTGTTGAACATCATTTGTCCCGCGCCCCACATGGCGTTCATCACTTTTTGCCCTTGCCCAGCATATTCTTTTTTAATTTTTGTTATCACCAGATTATGAAATACTCCTTCAACAGGCATATCCATATCAACAATCTCGGGGACCATTGTCATTTTTATGGGTGCTAAAAAAATCCTTTCAGTTGCTTTGCCAAGCCATGCATCTTCTTGTGGTGGAATGCCAACAATCGTTGCGGGATAAACAGGATTTTTTTTATGTGTGATGCATGTAATATGAAATCTAGGATACCAATCAGGCAAAGAATAATATCCAGTATGATCACCAAAAGGACCTTCCCAAATTAATTCATCATTCGGGTCAACATAACCTTCAATTATAAAATCTGCATCCGCAGGCACTTCAATTTCTGGTTGTGTGATGCACTTCACCAACTCCACTTTTTTCTTTCTTAAAAAACCTGCGAGCATATATTCATCAACATTTTCTGGTAATGGCGCAGTTGCACTATATGCGTAAACTGGATCGCCGCCAAGTGCAACTGCAACGGGCATTTTAATGCCAAGTTTTTTATACTCATTAAAATGTTTCGCGCTCACTTTATGTTTGTGCCAATGCATGCCCGTTAATGTTGGTCCGAAAACCTGCATACGATACATACCAACGTTGCGAATATTATTATTAGGATCTTTTGTATGAATGATTGGAAGGGTTACGAAAGGACCGCCATCTTTTGGCCAACAGGTAATAACTGGAAGCTTTGTAATATCCGGCGACGACATAATTACTTCCTGACATTCTCCTCTCCCACTTTTCACTTTGGGCATCCAGCTCGCAAACTGGCCAAGTTTGGGAAGCAATTTTAATTTATCAAGAATGCCTTCTTTGGGTGATGAAAGCAATTTGAAAAGATTCTCGATTTCTTTCGCAACATCATCTAAATGATCAACACCAAGTGCCATGTACATGCGCCTTTCACTTCCATAAGCATTCATCAAAACAGGGAAATCATAGCCTGTATTTTCAAATAATAAAGCCTTACCACCATTTCCTGATTTGCTGAAACGATCTGTGATTTCTGCCATTTCAAGAACGGGATCAACATAAGTTTTTATACGAAGTAATTCTCCCGCCGATTCAAGTGCATTAATAAATTCCTGCTGATTTCGATATGCCATGTGTTATATTCAATCGCAAAAGTAAAACAGAACTACGAGTTTTGTCTGATTGATTTAATAATCGTGGAGAGTGGAGCTATTAATGAAAAGAGGATTTATCAATATCAGAATAGAATTAAATATTGATCAACAATACAAAAACTAATCTATCATTTGTAGATTAGTTTAACAGCCTTGGAAGGAATTGAATATTTGTTAGTAGTATTTTCTTCCTTGAACCTTGTATCTTATATCTTGATTCTTATTTCTTCATTCATCATATCACTTTCTTCGGGCAATCAATCACTCCTTTTCTATCTACTTTTCTGTTGTTTAAAGTATTAATGCCAATGCTAACCCTTATACCTGAAAAATAATACCAATCTTTATATTGCGAATGTCCTCTAATAGTCCCAGCAACAGGATATGCGGCGCCGCCTTTTATCTCATTGCCACGATAAGCCATTTCTACAGCTTCAGGACCTTTTGCATTTAGCAAAATAGTTTGATCAACATATCTTGAACTTACATCGTCTAAATAATCTGTAAATAATTTTCTAAAACCAATCTCGTAAGCCAAAGTAACGTTATCGGTTACACGTAATTTAATTCCAGCTCCAAATGGAATTGCAAATTGAGTAAGGCTGTAAGGTTTATTGTTAGGATATTGAGCTAATCCTTCGCCTTCTGTGCTTAAGGGTTTCAAAAAAACTTTATTGCCAAGTGTATCAAAAGCAAAAGGATCAAAATGATAAACAGCAATACCTGCAAAGGCATAGGGAGTGAATCTTCTTTCAGACAGATCAAAAAGATTGTATTCAGCCATTAAATTCCACTCGAAAATTTGCGATTGAAAGCTTAGATTTCTTTGTTGCAAATCAGGCTTATTGAATTTATCAGCGGCGGCTACCTTGCCATAATTAATGCCTGATAAAACTGAAAAGTGACCAGTCAAATCATATTGAACACCTAGCCCAAATGCACCATTCGATTGATCGGTTGTAAACATCTTGCTTTGCAAATCCCCGGAATAGTTTGAGATGCCCCCAAATAAGTTAACATGCCATTGTGCCTTTGCAATACCTGGCAATAAGAATGCTAAAAAGAAAATCTTTTTCATGTGTGATGAATTAAAAATTAAGGCACGCAAAAGGAATTCTTCTTGCAAAGGATGGTTGAATTAAAGAAAAAACC
>CAIYPC010000501.1 GCA_903927975.1 uncultured Bacteroidota bacterium
AAAAAAATATATTGAAAACGATAAATGAGCAAACAAATACTCGTAGTTAACCTTATGTTTTATGAAGAGCGGAGTAAATATTTTTTTCAAAAGGGCAACAATCTTCATAATAAATAAAATTTGAGGAAGCGATTGAAGATACAACTTATTTAATAGCATTGAAAAAAATCAGTGCTCCTTTTTTTCAAAAAAAAAACCTTTAAAAAATATTGCTTCATGATGATTTGTAAATAAAATTTTTAATTCATTACCAGACTGATGGTTATCGAAAATATTATCTTAAAAAAAAGCAAAAACACTTGAATAAAATTATTTTATCTCTTAACTGGCTAAATTTGCAGCAGAAAAAATAAATAGCTGACCTTTAAAATTATTAGCATGAAAAAAATATTGGCAAGTATTGTTGTAATGTTTATTGCTTATTCTTCTTTCGCTCAAAAAGAAGCACTTTTTGAAAACGGAACAAATGTGGTAAATCTCGGCGTTGGTCTTGGAGATGTTTATTTCGGATCTGGTTATTCAGGAGTTCCACTAAGTTTTCAAGCAAGCTATGATCGTGGTGTTACTAGTAAACTGGGTATCGGTTATATCGGCGCAGGCGGAATAGTAAGTTATATTTCTAGAACCTATAAGTATAGCTACGGCGGCGAAACGTACAAATACAAAAATTCTGGCTTGCTGATTGGAGCTCGCGCCACTTATCATTTTTCGCTTGATGGCGAGATCGCAGAGAAATTGGATCCTTATGCTGGTGTGATGTTCGGCTATGTTGTCACCTCATCTAGCAATGATGTGCCTTCAGGAACAAGTGTTACATATACTGCTAAAGGAGGCGCAGTAGGTGCCGGTGCTTTTGCAGGTGCACGTTATTATTTCGCTCCAAATTTTGGTGTGCATGCTGAAGTTGGTTATAATATCATTGCAGTCTTAAATACCGGAATCACATTCAGATTCTAGCTATCATAAATATTATCATGAAAATGTAGAAAAAAAATTTCTGCATCTTCATGCAAAAAAATCTGTTCGTTTTTAGGTTAAATACCTGGCACGATGCAAAAGAATATACAACTCAAATTACTTCCCGCCGAGACATCAGATGATGATGCAATAAAAAAACATTCCGCGCAAAAAACTGGTCAACCAGAAAAAAATATCTCGGGATATAATATTATCAAGCGCTCCATTGATGCAAGAAGCAAACAACCTTATATTATATTAACGCTTCAGGTTTTTATTAATGAACCTTTTCAGCAAAGAAAAATTTCTGTCATTGCTTTTCCGGATGTTTCAGCTTCCCCAAAAAAAACAATTATCATTGGTGCAGGGCCAGCAGGATTATTTGCTGCACTGAAATGTATTGAATCAGGAATCAAACCAATAATATTAGAAAGAGGAAAAGATGTTCGTGCAAGACGAAGAGATCTGGCTGTATTGAATAAAGAAGGCGTTATTAATCCCGAAAGCAATTATTGTTTTGGTGAAGGTGGTGCCGGCACTTACAGCGATGGGAAACTATATACAAGAAGCACCAAACGTGGAGACATCAACCGGATTTTGAATCTACTTGTTCAGTTTGGCGCTGAAGAAAATATTTTATATGATGCGCACCCGCATATCGGCACCAATAAACTTCCTGATATCATTACAAAAATCCGTGAGTGCATAATAAACAGTGGCGGTGAATTTCTATTTGAAAAAAAAGTAGTTGATTTTATTATTAAGGATGAAATTATTAAATCTGTAAAAACTGCTGATGGAAATTTATTTGATGCAGATGCTGTGATATTAGCAACGGGCCATTCCGCCAGGGATATTTTTCATCTTCTCCAAAACAAAAAAATATTAATAGAAAGCAAACCGTTCGCATTAGGCGTGCGCATTGAGCATCCTCAAAAATTAATTGACAACATTCAATATCATTGCTCAACACGCGAAGATTTTTTGCCGCCTGCTTCTTATAGTCTTGTTGAGCAGGTGAAGGGCAAAGGGGTTTTTTCTTTTTGTATGTGCCCAGGCGGAATCATCGCTCCTGCTTCAACAGATAATAATGAACTTGTGGTGAATGGGTGGTCGCCTTCTAAAAGAAACAATCCTTATGCAAATTCAGGAATTGTTGCAAGCGTTGATGAAAAAGATATTTCTTCTTTCCAAAAACATGGTGCATTAGCTGGCATGTATTTTCAACAATCAGTAGAACAAAAAGCTTATGAAATTGGTGGCGGCAAATTTGTTGCACCTGCACAGCGCATGGTAGATTTTGTTGAAAATAAAATTTCATCATCGTTGCCCGATTGTTCTTATTTGCCTGGCATACATTCTTCATCATTAAAAAATGTTTTGCCAGATTTTATTCACTACGCAATAAGAAATGCCTTCATTGAATTTGGAAAAAAGATGAAAGGATATTATACAAACGATGCAATTATTGTAGCAACAGAATCCAGAACGTCTTCGCCTGTCCGTATTCCGAGAGACAATATATTATTATGTCATCCTCAAATTAAAAATCTTTATCCCTGCGGCGAAGGTGCCGGCTATGCGGGCGGCATTGTGAGCGCAGCAATGGACGGGGAAAATGTGACCGCGAGGATTGCTGCTGTTTAGTTGAAAAGTTGACTTGTTGAGACGTTGATTCGTTGAAAGGAATTAAGATCCGAACATTTCAACCTATCAACTTTTCAACTATTCAACTTTTCAACTAGACAATCACCATTCTTCATTTTTTTATGGTTCGTTGATATTTTTTTACAATCTTTATCAGGTAAATAACTAACTCACATGAGCCTTCTTGAAATTAAGAACCTGAAAAAATATTTTGCTACGCAAAAAGCGGTGGATGATATCAGCTTCTCGCTGGAAAAAGGTTCCATTTTTGGCTTGCTTGGCCCGAATGGCGCAGGCAAAACGACGCTTATTAGAATGATAACCGGAATTTTTTATCCTGATGAAGGAGAAATTTTGTTGGATGGAAAAAAATTCGATCCGGTGAATGATGTTGGACAAATCGGTTACATGCCTGAAGAACGCGGGCTTTACAAAAAAATGAAAATTGGCGAACAGGCTGTTTATCTCGCACAATTAAAAGGGCTTTCAAAAAGCGAAGCCATTGAAAGAGTAAAGCACTGGTTCATAAAATTTGAAATGCAAAGCTGGTGGAATAAAAAGATTGAAGACCTGAGTAAAGGCATGGGACAAAAATTGCAATTTGTTACCACGGTTCTTCACGAGCCAAAGCTGATTATTTTAGATGAGCCCTTTAGCGGACTTGATCCTGTTAATAGCAATCTCATAAAAGATGAAATCAATAATCTCTCAAAAAGAGGTGCTACCATTATTTTCAGTACACACAGAATGGAACAGGTGGAAGAAATATGCGACCATATTGTGTTAGTGAACAAAGGAAAAAAAATATTGGATGGCAGTGTTGCAGAGGTGAAACAGCAATTCAAGGAGAACCTTTATAATATCGGACTTGATCAAATCCCATCATCATTTTCACAACAGTTTTTTGAAGTGATCGGAAAAAAAGAAAACAGCCTCGTTATCAAAATCAACCATGGCTTTCGAAGCAATGATGTGCTGCAATATTTCATCCAACAAAATATCAATGTGGCTTCTTTTAATGAGATGCTTCCTTCATTGAATGATATATTTATTAAGCTGGTTGAAGGAACCCCACTTTCCAGACAATTTCAATCTGTAACTGCTTAAAAAATCATCATGAAAAAAATCGGGCTTGTTATACAACGCGAATATCTAACCAGAGTAAAAAAGAAATCTTTTTTGCTTACCACTATTTTGGTCCCAATAGTAATCATTGGTTTTTATGCTGCCATAATTGCCATCTCAGTAAGCGGCACCAGCACATCACAAAAAATTGCGGTGATTGATGAGGACAGTTTATTCAATGGAAAAATTGATAAAGCAAAAGATGATCTGTCTTCCTATACATTTGTTCAAAACGAAACCGAGCAATCATTTAGAAATAAATACAAATCGCAGAATTATACCACTTTCTTATATGTGCCAAAATTCGCGATTGCAAATCCATCAGGAATTAGAATTCATAGTCAGTCGGCAATTAGTCTTTCCGAAAAAATAAAAATTGAAGAGACTGTTAATAAGGCTATCGAAGCTAAAAGAATGTTTGGATCACAAATCGATCCTGAAAAATACAAAGCCATCTACTCAAATATTTCCATTGATAATCCAATCGATTCTGAAAATGGTGAAAAAAAATCAGTGGCAGGTGTTGCATACGGAGTTTCATTTGCTGCGGGCATTTTGATTTATATGATCCTGCTTATCTATGGCATGATGGTGATGCGCGGTGTAATGGAAGAAAAAATGAATCGCATTGCAGAAGTAATTGTTAGCTCTATAAAACCTTTTCAATTGATGCTCGGAAAAATTATTGGCATCGGCGCAGTTGGGTTAACGCAATTTAGTATCTGGATAATATTAGTGTTTGTATTGCAATTGGTCATTCCGCTTATTTTCCCGGGCTTGTTCCATCAAATGGCTGCTCACGGCGCTGCAGCACAGGCTGCGCAGCAAGGCGGTCCACAAAATATGCTTGCATTAGTTTCAGAAGGGATCAAAAGCCTTCCCCTCGGATTGATGGTATTTTGTTTCATCTTTTATTTTTTGGGAGGCTATTTAATTTATGCATCACTTTTTGCTGCGGTAGGCAGCGCAGTAAGCGAAGATCAACAAGAAGCCCAGCAACTTACATTTCCAATTATGATGCCCATCATTTTAGGTTTTGTAATCATGACAAAAGCAGTGAACGACCCGAACAGCAGCCTCGCTATTTTTGGAAGCCTATTTCCACTCACCTCGCCCATTGTGATGATGGGAAGAATTGCATATAGCCCACCAGCGTGGCAAATTATATTGTCGATGATTTTTTTAATCCTTGGTTTTTTATTCTTCACATGGCTTACTGCAAAAATTTACCGCACCGGTATTTTAATGTATGGAAAAAAAGCAAGCTGGAAAGAAATGTGGAAATGGGCATTCAAAAAATAAATTCTTTTTATAACAAGATGCCGTTCCAAAATGGAATTGAATATTTACAGCAAGGCATCAGACGGCCGTGAAAGCATGATTAATTTATCAAAGCTATTGAAGCCATCAGATGCCTTTTACAGTTCTTACAAAACATCGAAGGATGTTGCAGGAATTGTCCTGTTTTCAACTATAAATTTCCTCCGTGGTTCTCCTTAACCTCAGTGGCTCTCTGTGTCCTAATTTTCGTACATTGATATCCTATTCAAACAACACACATGAAAAAAATTTTATTAATATCATTTACTGCCTTTCTTTTTTATAACAGCCATGCACAAACGATTATTGAAAAAGATCCAGCCATCGAAAAAATGGTGAGCGAAGTAAATGCTGACAGTTTAAAATCTTACATCAATAAATTGGTAAGTTTTGGAACGCGCAGCACATTAAGCACCACTAGTGATAACAAAAAAGGAATTGGTGCAGCACGCGAATGGGTGGTTTCAAAATTTAATGAGTATGCAAAAAACACCAATGGTCGCATGACTGTTGAGCTTGATAAATGGACATTGGCTGCCGATGGCAAACGAGTGGACGTTGCTACAGACATGGGCAATGCAATGGCTATTCTTCATGGAACAGACACTGCTGATAAAAGAATTTTTATTATTAGCGGGCATATTGATAGCCGCGTAACTGATGTGATGAACCGTACTGCTGAGGCGCCTGGAGCAAACGATGATGGAAGTGGAACAAGTGCCGTGATTGAATGCGCAAGGGTGATGAGCGCATATTCATTTCCCTCTACAATTATTTTTGTTACAGTTTGTGGTGAAGAGCAAGGTTTGCTCGGAAGTGATCATTTGGCTGATCGTGCAAAACAAAATAATTGGAATGTGGAAGCGATGCTGAACAATGACATTATGGGAAGCAATAATAGTAATGAAACAAATATTATTGACAATACCAAAGTGAGGGTATTCAGTGAAGGATTGCCATTTGTTGATCTTGATAAAAAAGCTGCATCGATCCGTCAGTATGGATTAGAAAATGATGGCGCAAGCAGACAGCTCGCCAGATATGTGAAAGAAACAGGCGAACGATATGTTGCAAACCTTGATGTGGTGATGGTGTATCGCAACGATCGTTTTTTGCGTGGTGGAGATCATAGTCCTTTTGTGCAAAGAGGTTTTACTGCGGTGCGCATTACCGAGATGAATGAAAATTATGAACACCAACATCAAGATTTGCGCACTGAAAAAAATACAAAATATGGCGACTTTCCTGAGTTTATGGATTTTGAATATCTAAGAAAGAACACGGCGATGAATCTATCTAATTTGGCAAACCTTGCAAAGTCCCCATCAATGCCGCTGGAAGTAAAAGTGGACGTAAAAAATCTCACCAATTCTACATATCTATCTTGGAAAGAACCTAAAAATGGCAAGGTAAAAGGTTATTATATTTTAATGCGCGAAACAACTGCAGCGCAATGGCAAAAGAAATTCTTCACTACAAAAACAGAAATGCGCCTGCCTTATTCAAAAGACAATTATTTCTTCGCGGTGCAATCAGTGAGTAATGATGGCAATGAAAGTTTGCCGGTTGTTCCCATGGTTGGGAGATAATAACGTGTTGGAAGCTGTTAAAAAATATTTCTACAATTGCCTTAAATTAATGTTTATAGAAAGTTGCCAACTACTCGGGTCGTCATTGCGAGGCTCT
>CAIYPC010000502.1 GCA_903927975.1 uncultured Bacteroidota bacterium
AGTATATAATCCGTTCTCTGAAAGTCTTCTGTTTTAATTTTAGTAAATCGCCAATCTTATTATCTTTTAATTCGGCATCGATTAATTCAAAAAATAGTAGCAGGAAAGAATTATCTAATTCATTCGTACTATTCAGTAAAAAACTTAAAAACGAAGTAATATTAGTTTCAGATATTCTTCCATTTCCTTGTGATAATGATTTGAAAATATTCATTCCCTATTTTAAGTATTTGAACATAAGTTTAGTTACTCGAAACCTTTAATCTCATTAATCCCATTCATCTCAAAAATCCCAGTTCAGACAAGCTTTCTTCCGTTGCTTCAATCGTATAATCAATATCTTTTTTTGTAAGTGCATTATTCAGGAACCAACTTTCATAAGCAGACGGCGGAAGATAGACGCCACGACTGAGCATTGCATGAAAATATTTTTTGAACATATCATTATTTGCGGAAGCAGCGCCTGCAAAATCCTGCACTGCATGATTGCTGAAATGCACGCTTATCATTGATCCGAATTGATTAATAACAAAAGGAATTTTTGAATCCAGAAAAACTTTGTGAAGATTGTCGCGCAGATAAATAGTTTTTTCTTCGAGTTCCTTATAAATGTTGGGATTGTTTTTTAATATTTTTAAGGTAGTATAACCAGCAATCATCGCGATTGGGTTGCCACTCAAAGTGCCAGCCTGATAAACATTTCCGAGCGGCGCGATATGCTGCATGATTTCTTTTTTTCCACCAAAAGCGCCAACTGGCATTCCCCCACCAATCACTTTTCCATACGTTACCAAATCCGCTTTCACATTTAATTTTTCCTGCGCACCACCAAGTGCTAATCGAAAACCTGTCATCACTTCATCAAAAATGAAAACGATATTTTCTTCATCACAAATTTTTCGAATGCCTTCCAAAAACCCTGATTGAGGTAAAATGCAACCCATGTTTCCAGCAACCGGTTCAACAATAATTGCCGCAATTTCATTTTTATTTTCTGCAACTAATTTTTCTATAGCAGCTAAATCATTATAAGCGCAAGTGAGCGTATCATTCGCAACGCCAGCGGTTACGCCGGGCACTGTTTGAATATTTAAAGTAGCAACGCCGCTTCCTGCTTTTACCAAAAATGAATCAGCGTGACCATGATAACAGCCTTCAAACTTGATGAATTTATTTTTGCCCGTAAAACCACGAGCCAATCGCAATGCGCTCATGCATGCTTCAGTACCGCTGCTCACCATTCTAATCATATCAACATTAGGAACCATGCTGATGATGAGCTCTGCCATTTCGATTTCCAATTCTGTTGGCGCTCCATAAGATGTGGAATAAATTGCTTTATCCTGAATTGCTTTCACCACTTCTTCATGCGCGTGACCCAAAATCATTGGTCCCCACGAAGCGATGTAATCAATGTATTTATTTCCATCAGCATCGAATAAGTATGTGCCTTTTGCTTTGCTAATGAACAAAGGAGTGCCACCAACACTTTTAAATGCCCTTACTGGAGAATTTACGCCACCTGGAATGGATTGTTGGGCGCGGGCGAAGAGATCTTGACTGGTTTGAATGTTCATTTTATTTGTGAGTTGTGAGTGGTCAGTTGTGAGTAATGTTCGCACTCACTAATTGCCAATTAAGCCGCTTAATAATTTAAATGTTTTCAAAATTGTATCTCCTACTGGATTTAACTGTTCAATATTTGTATATGCTAATTGATTAGCTATATCCAAAGCCGCGTCAATTTCTATAACAGACCCTCTTGAAATCTCGAAAAACCTTTTTCTTTCTGCTTGCGATTTTCTTGAGCATCCTTCTGCAATATTCAAATGGACTGATAATGCTGCTCTTCTTATCTGAGAAATCATTGCAAACTTTTCATCTGACGGAAAAGTTTTTGTGATTTTGTAACACTCTAATGCGAGCGTTTGAGATTGCTTGTAAACATTAAGTTTAGTGTGTGCTAATTGTAAGAACATAATTCAATAGATTTAGGTTTGAGAATAATATCCTTGCAATGTAATAATGAATTTTAAATTTTTGGGATTAACTCACAACTCACAACAACAGCCTCACCGCTTCCTTCGCAAAATACGTCGCGATCAAATCTGCGCCTGCTCTTTTTATTGCTGTTAATGTTTCCAAGATTGCTTTGTTCTCATCAATCCATCCCATTTTTGCGGCAGCTTTGATCATTGCATATTCGCCACTGATATTATAAGCACTAACGGGAACGTGCACTGCATTTTTTACTTCGCGAATAATGTCGAGATACGCCAATGCTGGTTTCACCATCACAATGTCTGCGCCTTCTTCAATATCTTGCAATGTTTCTTTGATCGCTTCAATGCGGTTTGCATAATTCATTTGATAAGTTTTCTTATCACCAAATCCTGGAGCTGAATCCAATGCGTCACGGAACGGCCCGTAAAAACAAGAAGCATATTTTGCACTATAAGCCATGATGCCGACTTTCGTGAAATTATTTTCTTCCAAGCCTTTTCTGATTGCGCCAATTCTTCCATCCATCATATCACTTGGTGCAACGAAATCTGCTCCAGCTTCTGCATGGCTGATGCTCATTTTCACCAATGCTTCCACCGTTTCGTCATTCACAATCTCTCCATCTTTCACAATGCCATCATGACCATAAGAGGAATATGGATCCAACGCAACATCAGTCATAACAAGCATTTCAGGGCATGCATTTTTTATTGCTTTGATGCTTCTTTGCATCAACCCGTTTTTATTCCATGCTTCTTTCCCAGTGTTGTCTTTTGTTTCATCTTTCGCTTTCACGAATATTAAAACGCTTTTCAAACCCATGTTCCAAAGTTCTTTCACTTCTTTAATGGTAATGTCTAAGCTATTTCGATAATAATTCGGCATCGAAGCAATTTCTGTTTTCACATTTTCGCCTTCATCAATAAATAATGGAACGATAAAATCATTAGCAGACAATGTTGTTTCGGCAACCAAACTTCTGATTGATGGATTTGTTCTTAATATCCTGTTTCGTTTTTGCAAATACATGATGATTTATTTTGGGACTAGGCTGCAAAGGTTTTTTATTTCAAGCAAAGCAAAGTCACAGCAGTGTTAAAAGTTTTATTTGAACTATTTCTTTGCGGCGAAGTTTTCCGTTCGGCAAATATCCCAAATTCTTACCGACATTTGTTTTATTAATAATTGCAAATAAACTTTCTTCAGTAACAATACATGAACAATCGGGAATTATTTTTTAAGCATGTTGCACAAACTTCATCTGCGCCACTTGCACTGGAAATTGTGAAGGCAGAAGGAATGTATTTATATGATGCATCCGGAAAAAAATATCTTGATTTGATTGGAGGCATCAGTGTCTGCAATATCGGGCATCGCCATCCAAAAGTTATGGAAGCAATCAAAAAACAGGCAGATGAATACTTGCATGTGTTGGTGTATGGAGAATTTATTCAATCGCCACAAGTTCAATATGCAAAACTGCTTGCAGAAAATTTGCCATCGACATTGAACACTGTTTACTTCACAAACTCTGGCGCAGAAGCAGTGGAAGGCGCAATGAAATTGGCGAAACGTGTTACGCAGAGAACACAGATTATTGCATTCAAAAATTCTTATCATGGCTCTACACAAGGCGCATTGAGTATTATTGGCGATGAATATTGGCGAAATGCTTTTCGCCCATTGTTGCCTGATGTTTTGCACCTTGATTATAATTCTTTCGCGGCTCTTGATTTCATTACTGCAAAAACAGCTTGCGTGATTGCAGAAGTTGTTCAAGCAGAAAAAGGCGTATATGCATCAACGTTAGCATGGATGATAGCGCTGAGAAAAAAATGCGATGATACTGGAACGCTGCTTATCCTCGATGAAATACAAACTGGCTTTGGAAGAACGGGAATGCTTTGGGGCTTTCAGCAATTTGATATAGTGCCAGATATTTTATTGCTCGGGAAAGCGCTCGGCGGTGGAATGCCGCTTGGAGCATTTATTGCAGACAGTAAATTAATGCATCAGTTAACTGATAATCCGGTACTCGGTCATATCACCACATTTGGCGGGCATCCTATATGTTGCGCTGCTGGCATTGCTTCTATGAAAGCATTATTAGAAGAAGGTCATATTGATCACGTGAAAGAAAAAGAAAAATTATTCAAACAATTATTGATTCACCCAAAAATAAAAGAAGTTAGAACCGCGGGTTTATTGATTGCAGTTGAGTTTGATAGTTTTGAGATCAATAAAAAAATAATTGATTCGTGCATTTCCAATATAATATTGACAGATTGGTTTTTATTCGCTCCACAATGCATGCGTATCGCCCCGCCCCTGATTATTAGCGAAGAAGAAATAAGAAAAGCATGTGAAATTATTTTGGGTGCGATGAATTATAGTTAATGAGATACTAATCAAAATTTCAAAAGACCCAATCATTGATTGGGCCTTTTGATTATTTATTTTCTTTTAAAAAAAGGAAAATTATTTTAATAATACTCTCCATCTTTTGGTTGCAAGCTGCCAAAAATAATGCGGAATAAATCAATGGTTGCCCATATTCCCAATCCACCAAGAGTTACGGCCTGAACAATGCCCTGCCATGTATAGCCAAGATAGAAGCGATGTACACCAAAACTGCCGAGAAATAAGCACAAAAACATAGCAGTCATTTTTGATTTGCTGCCGTCGCCATATTGCGCGACCATCTTACTTAATCTCTTCCCGAAAACTCTAAGTGTTAACTTGTCCCTTAGTGTCAGTTTTTTTCCTTTGGCTTCTGTTGCGATTGTCTTAAGTTCTTCATAAGTTACCTTTCCATCAGCACTTGCCTTTTCAATCGCAGCATTGATCTGAGCTCTTTTTTCAGCGCTGATAGGTTGTAGGGTTGCTGCGTTTGTTGGAGTTATATTTATTAAAGCAATTGCAAATAATAAACATAACCTCAGCAGCTTAATTTTTTTCATAATCAAAAGTTTTAGTTCCGGTTTGCTTACTCTATTGGCTTTTCAGCGTTCGCCACCTGATGTTCTGGATTTCGGTGTTATTCCATCACTAATATATAAAAATTTTAGAAATTAACGTTGATGCTTATATGATTTTATATGCCAGCGCAGCCAACACTCCGCCGATTATCGGGCCAATCACAGGAATCCATGCATAACCCCAATCGCTGTCTCTTTTTTTGCCGATAGGTAAAATAAAATGCATGATGCGCGGCCCAAGATCACGAGCGGGATTGATTGCATAACCTGTTGGTCCGCCCAAAGAAAGACCGATAGCCAGCACAAGAAATGCAACGGGCAACGCACCAATAGCCCCGAGCCCCATTTTTCCATCAGTATTATTAAGAGTTATTGAAGGGTTTGCTATAAAGAGCACTGCAAAAACCAATACGAATGTTCCGATAATTTCTGTGATCAGATTATTTAAAGGATGGCGTATTGCAGGTCCAGTACTGAACACAGCGAGCTTGCCATTCGCGTCATCTGTTTCGTTGAAGTGTGAGCGATATGCAAGCCAAACGAGAAACGCGCCAATCATCGCGCCAAGAATTTGTGCAATGATATAGGTGCCGACTAAAGCCCATTCAAATTTTCCAGCAACTGCAAGGCTGATGGTAACAGCGGGGTTCAGATGTGCTCCGCTATATGGCGAAGAAACAAACACCCCCACATACACTGCCATTGCCCAGCCAAAACAGATAACAATCCAACCACTGTTATTCCCTTTTGTTTTATTCAAAACAACATTGGCGACAACGCCGCCGCCTAATGTGATTAATAATGCTGTACCGATTAATTCACCGAGAAAAGGAGTCATATTATGTGAGATTTAAGATGTGTGATGTTAGATTTTTGGTAAGTAATTTTTCGCTATTTCATTAAATGATCCCATTTGTTGTTGGATCCAATTTTCGTCCTTGTTCATTTCTTTCGCCATGATAGAAGCAACCACTGGAGCCGATTCTATGGCAGCTTTCGCATCGAGCAGCAATGCTCTTGTTCTTCTTGCCAATGCGTCATCAACGGTCATGCACATCTCATTTTGCACAGCCCACACAATCTCTGCTTTTATATAAGGTAGGTTTGCGTGAATTAATTCCCCAAGCGTTTTATCTTTTTCGATTAATGCTTGAATGTTGGCTTCATCAGTGCCATAATAATAAAGCGGTTTTTTGAAATCAGTGTCTTCTTTCGCCCCATGTATTTTTAGATTTGCTGTTACACAAGGTTTGTTTTCAAGCGATGCTTTTTTAATAGCGGTATTAATCACATCTTCTGCCATGCGGCGATAGGTTGTCCATTTACCACCAGTGATGGTGATCAGTCCGGCATCAGAAACGGTAATCAAATGATCACGGGAAAGTTCCGCCGTCTTTTTGCTGTTACCTTTCACCAATGGACGCAAGCCAGCAAAAACACTTCTTATATTTTTTCGGTTAGGTATATGCGTTAAATATTTTCCAATCTGGTTTAAAATGAAATCAATTTCCTGTTCTTGTGCAACGGGTTCTGATAATGATTTTTCCGTATGTTCATCAATGGGGGTATCCGTTGTGCCGATAATAATTTTATGATGCCATGGAACAGCGAATAATACACGACCATCATCAGTATGAGGTACCATAATGGCTGCATCTCCCGGAAGAAATTCTTTATCTAGCACAATATGAACTCCCTGGCTGGGCGAGATGATGTCTTCACTTTGTGCATCATCCATCTTTAATATAGAATCAGAAAAAACGCCGGTTGCATTAATGACAACTTTTGATATTATCTCATATTCTTTTCCATTTATATTATCACGGGCATGCACACCTGTAATTTGATTTTCTGATTTTATTAGCTTTATTACTTCGCAATAATTCAAAAGTGTTCCGCCATTTTCTGCTGCAGTTTGAGCAAGATTAATAGCAAGCCTCGCATCATCAAACTGTCCGTCATGATAAAGCACAGATCCGCGAAGTCCGTCTGCTTCCAGTGTGGGAGCGAGTTCCAGCGTTTCTTCTTTTGATAAAAGCTGCGATGGACCAAGACCCAAGCGTCCGCTCATCCAATCATAAACTTTCAAACCAATCCCATAAAACGCACCTTCCCACCATTTATAATTTGGAACTATGAATGATTGGTTTTTTACAAGATGCGGTGCATTGCTTTTGAGAAGCCCGCGTTCGCGCAATGCTTCCAACACTAATTTGATATTACCCTGTTGTAGGTAGCGCACACCACCATGAACTAATTTTGTGGATCGTGAAGAAGTGCCCTTGGCAAAATCATATCGTTCCAATAAAATTGTTTTGAAACCACGCGAAGCCGCATCAATAGCAGCTCCCAAACCTGTTGCGCCACCACCAATAATACATACATCCCATTCCCCTGAATGAGATTCTAACTGCGCTATCATTTGTTGGCGGATCATATAGTGAGTGGTGAATGGTGAGTTGTGAATAGTGAGTTGTGAGTTGAGGATTCAATTGGCAATTTTCCATTAAGATGTATGCTCGATTTATTAAGGCAAGCTACACAATGCCCAATAGAGAACAGAACGTACAAGAGCCCGCCGCGGCGGGACGATGCTTCATAGTAGTATACAGCTTGGTCCATAAAAATTTTTAGATCCTGTATTCATTATTAATTTTCATCCGCCCAAGCAATGCTTGCTTTCACTGCTCGCTGCCATCCTTTTAATAATGATTTTGTTTTTACTTCATCAGCAGCGGGAGTAAATCTTTTATCAACCTGCCATTGTTTTTGAATATCATCCACACTGTTCCAATAACCAACTGCAAGACCTGCAAGATAGGCAGCGCCCAATGCCGTTGTCTCAACAATTTTTGGTCGAACGACTGGCGCATGTAAAATATCAGATTGAAATTGCATCAGTAAATTATTGGCGGTTGCCCCGCCATCCACACGCAATTCTTTGATGCTAATATTTGAATCTGCTTCCATTGCTTTCAGCACATCATAAGTTTGATAGGCGATGCTTTCCAAAGCTGCACGTGCAACATGCGCATTCGTTGTGCCGCGCGTCATACCAAAAATACTTCCTCTTGCATATTGGTTCCAATGAGGCGCACCAAGTCCCGCAAACGCAGGAACAACATAAACTCCATCGGTTTCATTTACCTGCGTGGCAAGTGCTTCTACCTCAGATGAGGTATGTATTAATCTTAATCCATCGCGCAACCATTGCACTACAGCGCCTCCAATGAAAATACTTCCTTCGAGCGCATACTCCACTTTGTTATTTATTTTCCATGCAACTGTTGTGAGCAAATTATTTTTTGAAGCAACGGCAACTGTGCCTGTATTCATCAACATAAAACAACCGGTGCCGTAAGTGTTTTTTACCATTCCGGGCTGCGTGCACAATTGTCCGAACAATGCAGATTGCTGATCGCCCGCAATGCCTGCAATTGGAACACCAGATGATGGCGCAATAATGCTTCCGCTTGTTCCATAAATTTCGCTGGAAGCTTTTACTTGCGGCAAAATATTTTTTGGTATGTTGAAAAGCTTCAACAGATCATCATCCCAATCGCAAGTGTGGATATTGAACAGCATTGTTCTTGATGCATTGGAAACATCTGTGATGTGCAATTGCCCCGAAGATAATTTCCATGCAAGCCATGTGTCAACAGTTCCGAATGCAAGTTCTCCATTATCAGCCTTTGTTCTTGCACCACTAACGTTGTCGAGTATCCATTTTAATTTGGTGGCAGAAAAATAAGCGTCAATGATCAATCCTGTTTTTTGCTGAATGGTTGATGCTAAGCCTTGTGCTTTTAGTTCATTGCAATAATCAGCAGTTCTTCTGTCTTGCCACACAATTGCATGATAAATAGGCTTGCCTGTTTTTCTTTCCCAAACTATTGTTGTTTCTCTTTGATTGGTGATGCCAATGGCTGCAACTTGTTCTGTACTTATATTTTTTTTCGCCATTGCTTCTGCGAGCACACCATATTGCGATGACCAGATTTCTTCCGCATCATGTTCCACCCATGCAGGCTTGGGATAAATCTGTTTAAATTCTTTTTGCGCCGTATTAATAATGTTTCCGGAATGATCAAATAAAATAGCTCTTGAACTTGTGGTGCCCTGATCAAGAGCGAGAATGTATTTTTCCTGCATGCAACGTTTTTTAGAATAAGGGCAAAAGATAAGAAAATTCCTTAATCGCCGCTCATCAAATAAAATCATTCTAAAAAACCC
>CAIYPC010000503.1 GCA_903927975.1 uncultured Bacteroidota bacterium
AGCTTTCAAACGATGAACAAAATGTTTTGAAAGAAGCAAATAAAGAAAATGAAAAGAAAAAAGATCAGCAGGTTATAGACAAGCTCAATGCCGCTCCTCCCGATGCGAAAAAAGAAAAGAAGAAAGGCTTCTTCAAAAAATTATTCGGTGGCAAGGATAAGAAAGATGGCGATTAATTTTGTTTGTGGTTTGTAGTTCTGACTAATAGCAAGCCTTGGTTTGTTTGATTGTTTCTTTGTGTAAACGGACTTTAGTTTTCCTATTGAGCATCCTTGCGTCCGTCGCAGTGAATCAAGAGTAGTGCGGCTATTGGCTGAATTTTATAATCGGCAAATTTTAATTGCTGAAAACCGTTATTAATTATTAGCTACGATATTAATATTTATAGATTCGTATATTTATTGTTAAACTGTCCACTCTAAAATGAATATTAAACTACTTATCTTATTGTTCTCAATTTTTTTGACATTTACTACAACAGGGCAAGTTCTGAAAATTGATACTTTCAAAACTCCCTACATTGATACAAGTTCTGTTATTCGTTGGCAATGTCATGCTCAATCATCTATAGTGTCAGAAAACACTTATCCGTTAATAATAATTAATGGCAAGCAATTTAAAAAGTGTTTATTAGAGAATATTTTTTTCGATTTCGACACTTCGACCATTTTAAATATTCAAGTTCTAAACCCACAAAACGATAGCATAAAATTGTATGGGAAAGCTGGGATAAATGGAGTTATAATAATTAAAACAAAAAAAACTTTTGAATGGATTTCATCGAAACAAATTTTGGCTCAAAAATCAAATGATATTTTTAGTACTCACGATAAAATTTTGCTCAAAGTTGGAAATGTATCTTTTAATCCAAGCGAAGAATTATTTTTTCAAAAAAATCTAATTGATAGTATTTCTGTCGCAAATAACACAACAGAATATTACATTAACAAACTGTTTAATAGTGTTGTAAAAATTACAATGATAAAAAAGAGTGGCATATAAGATTGAGCTTTATATGAAAAGAAATTAATCATACTTCATCAATCATTAAACCGCTATAGTGAATATACTATTACGACTAAAACATTGGCAACTTTTTTTATTACTCATTGGCATCCCGATGATTTTAGAATTTGTTTTTATTGGCATTATTATCACATCGCAAAAGCCAACAAGTTTGATATTCATCTTCCCCTTCATCATGATTTTTGTTATGGGTGTCTTTTTTGACTGGTTTTACGAACTAGGAACAAACCTCCATAAAAAATTACCAGACACAGTTAAAATGAGCTTGATGCGATTTAAAATTTTCTTATTAATACCCATCGTTTATATATTGTGTATTTGCATTTTCATATTTGGCATATTATTCAACAATATTTTCCCCACTAGAGAATTGCCAAACATCGGATGTTCTTTCTCATTTTTCCGATACATTTATTCTCCATGTTTTGTATTTTTTATTGCTTGTATTTTATCTCAAAAGCATTAAAATCTGTTGAATTGCAAAAGCCGGTAACTTTTAGTGATTTCGCAGGCGAGTTTTTTCTAATCTGGTTTTTCCCCGTTGGCGTTTGGATAATTCAACCCAGAGTAAATCAACTTTTTGCTAAAGGCTATGATGTGACGAAAGATTTTATTAGCTGATATTTGTTCTATCAACGCACCGCGTACAAAGAATTTCAAATATTATATCTGAAAAAGCCAGTCCAAAAAAAGATTGACTAAAGATTTACAATTGTATCTTTATTTCAACATTTTTAACCCTTAAACTTTTTCAAAAATGAAAAGACAAACGCTGTTATTTACTCTTTTAGCAATCTTTGTCCTGAATTTTAATGGTTGGGCTTCCTTACCATCTTCTTCGCTAGCAACAGTAACCAGTTCTGGTTTTGCAAACAACACAAACCCTAACAACAAAGACAGTTTCCGTGTAGCTCAAATGAAATTATTTATTAGCATGACTGCTGATGATTACGGAAAACTCAGGGGCAAAAAATTAAATTTTCTTGAAAAATTTTCTTTCAAAGCCTCACAGCGCCGCATGAGGAAAATGCTAAAATATTATGAGTATGGAGATGGACCTACAACTTTGCAGAAAATTGCCGCATTATTAAAAGGCTTATTATTAGGACCAATTGCGCTTTTACTTGGCTATTTATTTTTAAAAGATGATGAAAGAGAATTGATGAAATGGATCTGGTTCGGTTTTGCAGGTTTTGTAGCTATCGTTGTAGTTATTCTGTTAGCTGCATAACAAAAACTTTCGTAACAACTTCTCGTAGCACCATTATCAGACAAAAAAATCCCTGAAGATTTCAAATCTTCAGGGATTAACATTTATGCACAACCGAAAATATATTAATCGAGTTTTGTAATCTTCAGCATATTTGTTGGCAAGTGCAATTGAACAGGAATGCTGCCTGTGTTCACTACCACATCGCCGCTTTTAATAAAGCCTCTTTCTTTCAAAATTTCTGCCTGACCTACAAAAATATCATCCACACTATCTTCTTCATCAAAATAAAAAGCACGAACGCCCCAGCTAAGGCTCAATTGATTGATGAGTGTCTTTTCTTTTGAGAAAATATATAAAGGCGATTTTGGACGATAGCTTGAAAGCATAAAAGCAGTATAACCGCTTTG
>CAIYPC010000504.1 GCA_903927975.1 uncultured Bacteroidota bacterium
AAATTCTTTTGAATGGTTTTCTATCACCGCGGGTATTATTTCATCATTCAGCACCTGCAATATTTCCTCATCATCAATGCTATCAATGAGCTTGTGCAATTCTGATTTCAATTCTTCTTTTGTTTTCATAAAAACTTATTTATTAGGTTTATTATACACGACAGCTTTTCTCTTTTATTAAAGCTGCAAATTAATATTTAAAAATCCTGAAAATTTTCATTAAGATTTATTCCTTTTGATTTTGCAAACTCATCCACCTTGTCCACGAACGAAAAGTTTTTAATGATGTTTGTAATGCTATTAATATCATCCGCAAAAATCCTGTCTTCTTCGGCAAAGCCAACATGCTCACGAACATAATCATGTGCAAACTCAAGAATGGCGCTGCTTTTCAAAGGTCGTCGGAATTCAATAGCCTGGCAAGCGCTTAACAATTCAATTGCCAAAATATATTCGAGATTATCGAGCACGCGATTTGTTTTTCTTCCACTAATGCTGCCCATGCTCACATGATCTTCCTGACCGAGCGATGTTGGAATGCTATCTGCGCTTGCAGGGAAACATAATGTTTTATTTTCTGTTACCAACGCAGCAGTTGTGTATTGAGGTATCATAAAACCACTGTTCAATCCCACATTCTTCATTAATAAAAGCGGCAAGCCCCATTTTCCTTCCAACAATAAATAACAACGTCTATCAGAAATATTCCCAATTTCTGCAGCAGCAAAACATGCATAATCTAATGGCAACGCTAATGGCTGTCCGTGGAAATTGCCTCCGCTGATGGTATCATGTTCGCCTAAAATAATCGGATTATCAGTCACAGCATTCAATTCAATTTCTGTGAGTTCTTTTAAATGCACCCATGCATTGCGACTTGCACCATGCACCTGCGGCATACAGCGAAGCGAATAAGGATCCTGCACTCTTCCACAATCAATATGGCTTTGCATGATGTCACTATCGGCAAGCAATATGCGTAAACGTTGAGCCACCAACTTACTTCCTTGATAAGGTCGAAGATTATGCAAACGCTCATCGAACGGAGCTTTGGTGCCTGTCAATGCTTCAAGGCTCATCGCCCCAATAATATCGGCAGCCTCCAAACAATTATGCATCCGCTGAACAGCCTTCACTGCGAATGATAAAATAAATTGTGTGCCGTTTATTAATGCCAATCCTTCTTTCGGACCAAGTTGAATTGTTGATAGGTTGAATTGTTGAAGCACTGCTTGAGTCTTGCATCTTGTGCCTTTATAAAAAACTTCTCCCAATCCGATCAAGGGCAAAAACAAATGTGCTAATGGAGCAAGATCGCCGCTTGCGCCAACAGATCCCTTTTCAGGCACAACAGGAATAACATCATTTTCAATATGCCATAATATTCTTTCCAGCGTTTGCATTTGCACGCCGGAATATCCCTGCGCAAGTGCATGAACTTTTGTGATGAGCATGATCTTTGCCACTTCAATAGCAATCGGATCTCCAACTCCCACACTATGACTTTGTAAGATTTTATGTTGCAGCGTAACTGTATCTTCTTCTGAAATTTTTGTGTTGGCAAGAATGCCAAATCCGGTGTTGATGCCATACACAGTTGTGTTGTGCGCAACAATATCTTTTACAAATTGCTGGCTTGCATTTATTTTTTCAATAGCTGATGAAGAAAGAACGCCTTTCAATGAGCTATTGGCTAATGAAATAGTTTTTGCAATCGTTAAGTGATCAATTCCGTAATTGAATGCGCTGCTCATAGAGATTTTTCTGCACCAAATGTAAGGATTAAGAGTATCTCTCGCAAAGGCGCAAAGACGCGAAGAAAAACAGGTGTAAGGTTTGAGGTATAAGGTTGAAGGAATACGGTTGCTGATAAAGCGGATCACTTTCAGGTAAATCAGAAAAATAAGGCTAAAATCAAGGTTCAGACTTTTATATTTGCTGAAATAAATCTTAAGCTATGATATCAACAGAACAAGGCGACATTAACAAAAGCGAACTGCGAGATCAATATTTTCAAAATCTCGATGAAGGAACAAAACATTTGATAGAAGAAGATGCAAAATATTTTTTGCATCAGGCATTATCAACTCCTGTAATGAATGTACTGAGCCGAACGAGCGGCGCATATATTTATGATCATGCAGGTAATAAATATTTAGATCTTCACGGCAATGGCGTGCATAATGCGGGCTTCTCAAATCCCGAAGTAATTGAAGCAGTAATAAAACAATTGCAGGACCAGTTAGCTTTTACTCCAAGACGTTATACAAATATTCCTGCGATCGAACTTGCAAAGAAATTAATCAGTATCACTCCGCAGGGATTAGATCGTGTTCTATTTTGTCCTGGTGGATCAGAAGCCATTGAAATGGCTGTTGCATTGGCAAAACAAGTGACGGGCAGATGGAAAACAATTTCATTCTGGGATTCATATCATGGCACTGGTTTTCAGGCTTCATCTGTTGGTGGAGAAGAACATTTTAGCAATGGACAAGGACCGATGGTGCCGGGCGCATTTCATGTTGAATTTCCAAATTATTATAGAAACCCATGGGGACTTACCAATGAAGAAGAAATTGATGAACATTATTTAAGACAGATCAAAATCATTCTTCAACGACATCCTGATATCGCCGCGATTATTGCAGAACCAATATCAGCAACGCCTGTTGTGCCTTCATTAAATTATTGGAAAAAAGTTAGAGCAATATGTGATGAGCATGGAATACTATTAATCTTTGATGAGATCATTGAAGGTTTTGGAAGAACAGGAAAATGGTTTGCCAGTGAATATTTTGTCACTCCTGATGTGCTCGTATTAGGTAAAACATTAGGTGGTGGATTGGTTCCATTTGCAGGCATTGTTACGAAAGAAAAATACAATGTATTGCAACATCGATCTATCGGGCATTTCACGCATGAAAAAAATCCACTTTGTTCTGCTGCTGGTCTTGCTACTATTAATTATTTAGAAAACCATAAACTGATCGACAACTCAAAATCAATGGGCGAATATCTCGTGCAAGAGTTGACAAAGTTGAAAGAAATATTTCCGATGATTGGAAATATCGCTGGCAAAGGATTACATCTTGGTGTTGATCTGATAAGAAATGTAAAAACAAAAGAACGCGCAACAAAAGAAGCTGAAAGAATAATGTATGAATGTATGAAACACGGAGTCGCTTCAAAAATAATTGAAGGCAATATTCTCACGATGCGACCATCTTTGCTGATTGATAAAAATGATTGTGATAAAATCATTAATGCACTGAGGATTGCGTTAGAAGTGGTAAGGGAGAAGGCATAAGGGAGAAGGTGGAAGGTTTAAGGCAGAAGGAGAACGGGCAATACACTATATATTTTTATCGTCCACAAAATTTCTTTAATGGTTGGTACCCTCGTCGATCATCTTGAATAAACTTTATGTATGGAACAACAAGGTTTTAAGTTTGGAGAAGGAAGAATCAGCGGCTATATTTCGATATTTCTCGCGTTGTTATCTTTTCTGGCTATTTTTTGCTTTCAGTTTCCCGAATGGCTAACATCGCCGGAATTTCGCAATGTTTATACCGGTAAGTCAATGGCTATATTGTTGACGGCGACCATTATTGCATCGTTCTTTTTCGCATTGCTTAGTTTTATGCTTAGTAAAAGAAAACATTGGGCACTGATTGGGTTGTTGATTTGCACAGTTACTATAGTTATGGGAGGCTTTAGCGTTCATGGAAGAGTGGTGGATAAAACAGCATGGCACCTTGGGCTAGATTGGATGCTGCTGGATCTGCTGCTGATGGCTGTTATTTTTGTTCCGATAGAAATGGTATTACCGAAGAACAAGAACCAAACTAAGTTTCATGAAGAATGGCGCACAGATTTGGTTTATTTTGTAGTGAGCCATTTATTTATCCAGTTTTTTGGTGTTATCACACAACAGCCGGCAAAATTATTTTTTGGATGGATTGGTCTTGAAGGCCTTCATCAATGGGTACAAAAATTGCCCTTTGTAATAGAATTGCTGTTTGCTTTTTTTATAACAGATTTATTTCAATATTGGGCTCATCGTTTTTTTCATAGTCATCCTTATCTCTGGCGTTTTCATTCTGTTCATCACTCCACGATAAATATGGATTGGCTAGCGGGCTCACGCACTCACTTTGTTGATATATTCGTTACGCGTTCCATGGCATTTATTCCGCTATACGTTTTTGGATTTTCAGAGATTACGTTTAATACATACATTATTTTTATGGCCATTCATGCCGTGCTGATACATGCCAACACCCGCATCAATTTTGGGTTTTTAAAATACATTATTGCCACACCGCAATATCATCATTGGCATCATTGTGAAGACCCAAAATACTATGGTAAAAATTTTGCAACTATATTTCCGATCATTGATAAAATCTTTGGCACATATTATTTGCCCGGCAAAGAATGGCCGGCCGGCACAGGGCTACATGAAGCGCATTATCCCAAAGGTTATTTAAAACAAATGATATATCCGTTTACCAAAAGTCCTTTTGACAAAAACCTAAATATGGACGAAACGACAAAGCGATAGTTTTGCATTGCAGAAAGAGAAATAAGATAGAAGGCACTTGTATCTTGTGCCTTGGAATCAGATTATCCACAACCAACAGTTCCTTTCCTATTCCAAATTATAAGTTTCGCCTTTTTGAGTTTGAAATACAATAGCGCCATCTACATTTTTAAAAACTATTTGTTGCCCCTTATTGTTTTTTATTTGCTTACAATCAACCCCGATTATCCTGCAGGTTTTTCCAAACAATGATATAACAGATATTTGATCCACTTTTGCATTGTGCCATTGCATGTTTATTTCAAAACCATTTCTTGCTTTAATACCTTTTATCTTTCCATTGGCAAATGCAACATCAGTAGGCAATGCAGGCAATAGACGAATTATATTTTCATCACCGTGGCTTTGCACAAAAAATTCTGCAATGCCAGCAGTTGCTCCGAAGTTTCCATCAATTTGAAAAGGAGGATGCGCATCAAATAAGTTTGGAAAAGTACCTGATCCAACCTGATAGTCAATTTCATTATTTGAAATAATTGCTGGTTGAAGCAATGCCCTTAACATAGTATATGCATTGTTGCCGTCACCCAATCTCGCCCAGAAATTTATCTTCCATGCGCGACTCCAACCTGTGCCTGCCATGCCCCTTCGTTCCAATGTTTTCCTTGCGGCAGCGGCTAATATCGGGGTTGACCAAGGCGTGATTTCATTGTAGGGATATAAGCCATATAAAGGCGACACATGACGGTGTTGCGGATCTTCTTCATCGTAATCTTCTAACCATTCTTGTATGATACCCGTTTTATTGCTCACTTGATTTGGCGCTAACTGCGCAGCAATTTCTTTTAAGCTATCTGACCATTTTTTATCAATGCCTAATTCATGTGCAGCTTTTGCAGTGCCCAATAATAATTGCCTTCCAATCTGCATATCAATTGTTGGTCCCATACAAGTATTGCCAGTTGTTCCATCTGGCAATTTGTATGAATTTTCAGGAGAGTTGGATGGCGCTGTAACCAACCAGCCATGCTTGGGCTCTTTGATTAAAATAGATGCATAGAACTGTGCAGCACCTCTTAAAATAGGATAATATTTTTTTAAGAAATTAATGTCGGGATTAAAATTATATGCTTCCAAAATATGTGTTGCCAACCATGCGCCACCCGTAAGTGTAGAGCCCCATTCAGCACCTTCGCCGGGAGCTGTAAATCCCCACGGATTAGTTATTACATGAGCTACCCAACCATTAGCATTATAATATTCTTTGGCGGTTTGTTTGCCATACTTAGCCATTTGCTGTAACAATGTAAATACAGGTTGTTGGCATACAGATAGATTCGTGCAATCTGCCAACCAATAATTCATTTGCAGGTTTATATCAATATGATAATCGCCATTCCACGGCGTTTGATATTCTTCTGCCCAAAGCCCTTGCAAATTAGCTGGCATGCCGCCTGGGCGTGATGATGAAATTAAAAGATAACGTCCGAAATTAAAATACAAAGCAACTAGAGATGGATCTGGTTTTCCGTTTTGAAATGCTGAAAGTCTTTCAGTTGTTGGCTTAACGATATTTGCATTATCATCTTTCAACCACAACCTGCATTTATTAAAGTACGATTGATAATCTTTAATATGACTTGCCAATGCATTTTTCCATGCAAGAACAGATGCCGATTTATTTGTCGCGATGGCTTTTAATAATGGATCAGCACCTCTTTGTCCCACATTGGGCCAATTCAAATTTGTATTTAATGTAATCACCAATGTACATTCTGTAGCATTTCTTATTTCAATTTTATCCGCCTCAACATTTTTTTTGCCATCTGTATTCACAGCATTTAACACTCCTGCAAATTGTATTCCCTTGTCGCCATCTCCACCATCTAATGTTCCGGTCAATTGCAATAAACCATTTTTAGCATTTACGTTTGCGGCTTCTTTGCGATATAAACTTGTCGCAAAATTTAACCCTCCTTTTTTTGAAGCAGTAAGCTTAATAATAATTGCTTGCGCTGTTGCTGACGTGATTACTTCTTGTTTAAATACAACGCCATTTTTTTCCCATTGCGTGGTAGCGATTGCACTATCCAATCGAAGGGAGCGTTTGTAATTGCTTATTGCAGAAATGGTATCTGTCCAATTGATCCACAAATCACCAAAAATTTGATAACAACCAAACTTTACGTGAGCACCTTGTCCATGCCCTGAACCTTCTCCGGCACAAATAAAATGCTCTTGCAATAATTTTTGTGCTTCTAAATTTTTGCCTTGCAATAATAAATCCTGGATTGGTTTTAAATATTTATAAGCATCTTTTTTATTGGGGTTTTGCAAACCGCCACTCCACATCGAAATTTCGTTGAGCACAATCCTTTCTTTATTAGGATTGCCAAAAACCATTGCTCCTAATCTGCCATTACCCAATGGCATCGACTCTGTAAAATAAGTGGCAGGCTTATCAAAATCCAATTGCACATCTGCCTGCGCAAAAACATTTGCGCTATAGCAGAAAAAAATAATCAGCAAATTTTTAGATCTTTTCATGTGAATGTGGTTATGTTTTGATTGCGGGCTTC
>CAIYPC010000505.1 GCA_903927975.1 uncultured Bacteroidota bacterium
AAAAACGGATGATAAGAATACAGTTGCGACGGTTGCTGTTAAGGACAGCGGCATTGGTATTCCGCCTTCGCAACTCAATTTAATATTTCAGGAATTTGCTCAGGCAACAGGTTCAAAAAATAATGAGTATGCCCGTGCTATAAAAGGAACAGGTCTTGGTTTATCAATAAGCAGGATGCTTGCCGAGTTGCAAAACGGAACTCTTACTGTGGAGAGCCAGCCTGACAAGGGTTCCACATTCACAGTAAAAATTCCTTATGAAACTGCGAATGCCAATGAAATAAAATCTTCTATAAGCCCAGAAATTTTACAGCCTGTATCTGCAGCTAAAAAATCAGGAAAAAACATTTTACTGGTAGAAGACAATGAGCTGAACATTATGCTCATCAGCCTTTTGCTGGAAAGAATGGGATATCCTTTTGATGTGGCAACAGACGGAGAAATGGCGCTTCAGCTTCACCAAAAAAATAATTACAACCTGATACTAACGGACATCAATATCCCAAAATTAACAGGTGTGCAGCTTTCTCAGTTGATAAGAAAAGAGAACAACGCCAAGTCTAAAATAAAAATCGTTGCATTAACCGCAACGATCGTGAATGATGATTTTGATTCGTATTATGAAGCAGGCATCAATAAGATTTTAGCAAAGCCTTTTAAAGAAGAAAAATTTAGGAAGGTGGTGGAAGAATATGCGAGTTAAGAGAAGTGGTAAGTGATAAGTTGTAAATAGATTAAAGTAACCACTTACAACTTATCACTTACTACTAGTCACTCTGCTACTGCGTCACCTTAATCACTCCCGCTCCATTGTAAGAATGATATTCTCCATTGTACATAGCATCTGCGCTTACAGGACCCATTTTATAAACACCCGGAGAAACCGCACGCACCGCATAATAATAAACTTGTTTGTTCTCATCAGCATTCACAAATAAGTTAATGCGGTCATCACGAACATCCATCGCTGTTGGCGAGTCTCCATCTTTGATCCAATCCATTCCCGGAATTTCTTTTGTTCTCGGGTTTTCAATTTCAAAACCCGCAGGAAGCATATCAGTAATAACAACGTTATCTACATCGCCACTATATGACTTATCCAAAGTGATCTGCACAATCACCAAATCATTTTGCTTGAACGTGTTTCCAGAAATGAGTCTTCCGTTTCTGTCATAAAAACGTTTACGCACTTTTAAATAACTGTCTTCTTCTTTATATGCACCTGTTGAACTGATGCCTTCTGCTTCCCAATAATAATAAAGCTTGCCATTTCCTTTCGCTGCTATTTCAATATCTGTTCCCTTTAATTGCTGGCTTGTGAGCTTCACATTATTACCATTCATGCTCGCGACAATTTTTCCATTCACTTTTATATCAGCGGTCGCATTTGATTTCAATGCATCACGATTGATTTTTCCGAGCGCAATAAAACTAAATGCAAGTTCCTGTGTGCTCCACCAATAGCGATGATTTAATTTTTCAGAAACATGTCTAGACATTATTCCTATCTGCTGATTTGATGGATCCGCATCAATCAGCACATTCAAAGCAATTGCTTCATCTCTTATGTCAGAATAAAAACTTCCGCCGGTTTGCGCCACAGATTCTTCTCCGGCAAACTGTGTTGGCAAAAATTGTTTGAAACTATTTCTATCACCCGACAATGCGTAAGCAGCCGATAATAAATATTTGCAATCAAGGCTCAGCAATTGTGGGTTTGATTTATAATAATTCATAGCGCTAACATTTGGCTTCCCAGCAAGCGCAAGCACATATAAACCATAAGTCACTTCTTTCGGTGCTATTTTTTTATTCTGATTTCGGTTATAGTAGTACGTTATAGTTTCTTTTTTCTTCAATCGATTATTCATATAAGCAAGCATCGTTTCAAGCAAGCTTTTATCTACATCAAAACCTGCCTTTTTTGACTCCAATAAAAAATGCGCAGCATAAATAGTCGCCCACCAATCTTCTTTATCTTCATTATCCCACAGCGTGACTGCTCCATTATATAATTGTCGCATTTTTATTTTCCTGATTGCTTCCTGCACATTATAGTTTGCGCTCGCTTTATATGCTTTATTTATATGAAGCAGATCAGCCATATCACCATAATACAATTGAGGGAAAGCGGCAGAAACAGTTTGCTCCGTGCAGCCATAAGGATATTGAATTAATTGAGAAAGATATTTTGCATTTTCCATAACCGGCGAACGGCTCACTACCATTTTATAATCTATACTCGAGGGAATATAATCGCTTGTGCCGATATTAATAGCTTGCGAACTTCCACCATTCACGGATCCGCTTCCAGTTGTTTTTTGCAATGGGGAAACAGGTCGAACGCTGATGTCTGTTTCATCAACAAACTTCTCTCCCGTGCTGTTTACTTCAACCGTTACTTTGCCAGTGCCGATTACAGATTGACCAATAACGCTGAAGGTTAACCGCTTTTCACTGTTCGGCGAAAGCTGAACTGTTTGCTGGCTTTGACCCGCTATTTGCACAGCACCTGTTACTTTCATTACCGCACTTGCCGTTGCATTTTTTGAAGTAGTGTTTGTTACTGTTACCGGAACAATCACAGTATCTTTTGGACTTAAAAAACGCGGCAACGCTGTACTCAATACAATCGGATCAGCAACTGTCATCTTCTCATCTTTAGATCCGAAACTTTGGTTCTTATAATCTACAGCCATTAATCTGATCTCCCCTGAAAATTGCGGGATATCAAATTCAAATTCTGCTTCACCGCTGCTATTGGTTTGCTTAATGCCGCTCCAATACGACATTATCTTGAAACGCTTTGCTGGCATTGGGTTCGTGCGTTTCTTCATATCACTTTCCATATCGCCACCCGTGCTGCTCAACCTTGCTTTGATTTCAGGGAATAATAATGGATAGAGATCATAGCCGTTTACTTCGAGCGCACGTTTCGCATAAAAATGTTCGTAAGGTTCTGGTGTTTCAAAATTTGAAATTTGCAGCACACCATTATCAACCGCAGCTAAAGTGATCATGCTATTTGGCTCCGCTTTCACCCTCACTTTTTGATGCGTTCTTGAGCGAACCGATCTTTGTGCAATGATCTCAACAGGAATTTTTCTTCCTTTCTCTTCCACCTTCACGCTTTCAAAACCATGCGCAACAGTGAGTGGAATGTCTGAAACATCGTGTGGCTTTATTAATGTTGCCGTGATATAAACGTTGGGCACATCTTCAGCAGTCAATGGCAAATCAATAGATGCTGATCTTTTATCAGCAGGCACATCCACATATTGATAATAAACAACCTTATCTGTTTCCATCGTTACCAGCATCCTTCCGCTGAATGGCGCTTTAAACAAGGCTTTCACGTGGTCGCCGGAATTATAAGATTCTTTATCTATACTAATATCGATATTACCTTCATTGTTCACTTCAAAAGAAGAATTGTCTCCGCCCCAATAACCATAGCTATAAAAACTTTTGCTCACATAGGTGTTGCTACCGGGTATGTATAACCGCAATTCATAATTGCCTGGCGTTTTTGGTACGAAAGAAAATTTTGTGCCTTCTCCGCTTACTCTAATATCTTTTGAATCTATCAATTTATCCTCCATCTGAGATTCATAACGAAAATAACTTCCATTTTTTGTGAGAACGGTTCTATATTCATGCTTTACCACTTCCACGTTTGCTTCAGCGCCAGTCATTAATTTTTCATCTTTATCCAAGGCAATCAAACCAAATTCAACCGGCTTGTTCAGCGTATAATAATAGTATCCATCACTTGCAATGCCGAAAAAAGTTTTTTGTGTGAAGATATCAATGCTGGTGCTCTTGCTCACTGGGCGACCTGTTTCATCGAACACTGTCGCAAAGAAACTTGCCTGAAGCAATCCTGCATTTTTATAAGCGGATGGAACATCATATTTTTCTATTGCATTTCCTTCATCATTTGTTTTTCCTTCACGCACCACTTTATCAAAAAACGAATTGGGATTTGCAATGCTGAAATCATATTGATAATATTTCTTCGGGTTGAATGATTTTTGTTTCACCTGTATCTCGCATTCATAATTTCTATTGGCAGCAGGCGGACCGAAAAAATTGACAGCCTGAATATTCAATTGCGAAGCATCACCCGACTCAAGAAAAGGTTTATCGAGCTTTGCAGTTACTTTAATCCTATCAGGAACAAATTCTTCAATGCGAAAAGCTTGTGTTGTCAGGAGTACATCATTCGAGGTATAAACTTCGAGGGAATAAGATCCTGTGATGGCAGAAGTCGCAATATCAATATTACCTTCCAGCGATCCTTGTTCATTTAAATTCTTTCTAAATGTTTTCAACTCTTTTCCATTCGGCAATAGAAATTTCAGTTTGACAGGAATTTCGCCCGGCGAGTTCCATTGGCGATCTCTCACAATAACAGAAAAATTTATTTTCTCGCCCGGTCTATAAATATCTCTTTCCTCATAAACAAAAGCATCAAGACCAGTGCTATTAATATGTTTGCCACCAAGCTCAAATCTCGAGGTGTTTACTTTAGTTGAATTGAAAGGAAGATAATTGAAATCATCCGCTGTCTTTGCAATGATCATCGCTGGTTTAAATCCTGCAAATTCTTTTCTTGAATAAGCAATTTCGGCAACTCCATCTGTGCTAGTTGACCCCGTTCCGAGCAATTGATTATTTGCCCCATAAGCAAACACATTCACTCCTTGCATAGCACTTGCAGTCTTGATAGAATTTGCAAACACTAAAATTTTTTCCTTTCCTTCTTTTGCAACCAGACCAATATCAGACAAAGAAATAAATCGACTGTCACGAACCCAATTATCTTTTGTGGAACGGATCATGATGTGATAAATGCCTTTAAAATCTGGCACTTTATCATCAATATTAAAATGGAGCAAACGACTATTACCAAGCTTTGCCAATGTTCGCGTATCAATTTCCTGTTGAAAAATAATATCGCCAACAGTTGCATCGCTGCTACCCTCGTAGTATTCTTCATTACCATTGTTTGCATTTGACTCACGCGGGTAGTAACCGTTTCTTTGCGCAGCAAGCAAATTGTTCTCATAAATTTTAGAGACAATCAATTTTAGTTTTGCAACGTTGGTGATTTTTACTTCAATATTTTTTTCTCCCTTTTGAGAAAGATAAATGCTCTTGCTATTTGCAAAACTGATAGACGGTTCCAATTGCCCAAATGCAATATTGCCATTGTACTCATCTTTCAACACACCACCAATTCTGCCTCTCATACCTTTTGAAATCGCAAGCTCATAAGTTTTTGAAACATCAAATTGATCACTGCGGATAAGAAATCCATCGTCTTGATTTTCTACGGTAAATTTTACAGCGGGAGTAAGCTTAATAAACGAAGCCAAATTTGGCGAAACAACTTGCTGGCTCGTTGTGATTTTTACAGAACCATCGTCATTGGTAGAAACATCATTCACATGCAAAACAAAAGGCGATGAAATCACAGTGGGCGTTTCAATTTTCTCCTGAATGCCATTTACGCCACCTTCGGGAACAAGACCTTTGTCAATGCTAATGTTTGTTTCATAATCTTCATCCTGCATTTTTAAATTGAGCAGGCGAAGAGAAATTTTACTGGACGCGGATAAGGTCTGCAGATTATAATTCAGCGGCTGCCCATTCATCATCAATTGCAATTTTTCTTTCAATGAATTCGGGTTCACGGGATAATTGAAAACCAGATCAAGCTGTGGCAAAGCCGTGCTGCTACTTTCGTCCTGAAGCACCCAACTTGCATTGATGTTTTCCAATTTCAAATCAGCAGTGTGAAAACTGATGTTGTCAGTATTTGTGACCTTAGAAAATTTCACATACTGCAAAATATCATTATTGAATTTTGCTTTGAAAGTGGTTGCAGGCTGCAAAGGTTTGGAAGGAGAAAAAACCAATTCATCAGGATGCTCCCAACGAAAGCGTCCCTGAATTTTTGGCTCGAATGAAATATATTCAGTGGAATCCCATTCATTCAATAATGAATCTTTCACGAGCGCTTTGCTAAACCTGAAAGTGAGATTTTGCAATTGCTCCACTTCATCTTTTGCATTGGTATAATCTAAATTAACGGTGTTGTTGTTACAAGCAGACAAAAAAATAATCCCGATCACAATCGGGATTGCAGAACAGAATTTAATACGCATATAGTGGACAGGTTGAAGGAGTGATGTATGTTGTTTTGAAAAGCTGTGTTAAAGTACTAAAAGCAAATAAAAAAACCACATTATTCTCTTGCATGAAGATAATAAAACGGGAATTTAGCGGAAGAAGCTACGGAGGATGACCAGAAGAAATCATAAATGGTTTGGGGAAATTTGCAAGCGAAAATTACAATAACAACAAATCGGTTTGCAAATAATGTGAGATAAGAATTTGTTAATTCAATACAACTCTGTACTGGCAACGGTTTCAGGAATCATTAAATTTGGTTTGTCAAAAAAATGCGCATTACAAAACACCATATCAAAAACTTCTTCAAAAAATTATTGATTGCAGTTGTATCAATCATTCTTCTTTTCTTTTTATTGAACTGGATTTTTCCATTGCCTGATAAAATCGAATACTCCACCATAATAACAGACAATAAAGACGAAGTAGTACATGCATATCTCACAAAAGATCAGCAATGGAGAATGAAAACAGAACTGAATGAAATTTCTCCGTTGCTGAAAAAAACAATTATTGAAAAAGAAGACAAATATTTCTATCGTCATTTTGGAGTGAATCCATTAGCGGTCGTGAAATCTTTTTTTAAAAATGTTTTCAGGATGAAGCGAACTTCAGGCGCATCAACAATTACCATGCAGGTTGCTCGAGCGTTGGAGCCAAGGCGAAGAACATATATCAGCAAGATGATTGAAATGTTCCGCGCATTGCAACTGGAATCAAAATATAGCAAAGATGAAATCTTACAAATGTATTTGAATCTTGTTCCTTATGGCAGCAATATACAAGGCGTGAAATCCGCATCCATTCTTTATTTCAAAAAAAATCCAGATCATTTATCCCTTGCAGAAATAACTGCACTCGCCATCATTCCAAATCGTCCATCATCATTGGTGATTGGAAAAAACAATAATCAGATTATTATCGAAAGAAACAAATGGCTTAGAAAATTTGCGGCTGATAAAGTGTTTACCGAAAAAGAAATTCAAGATGCATTGAATGAACCGCTGACCGCATCAAGAGGAACTGTTCCATCATTCATTCCACAGCTTTCATATAAATTAAAAAAACAAGGCGGCGACATTATCAAAACGAATATTCAATTGAACACACAATTGAAAATTGAAAATCTCGTGCGGGATTATTCGCGTTCATTATCATTAAAAAACATACGCAACGCTGCAGTGATTGTGATTGATAATAACACGCACAAAATTATTGCATACATCGGCTCTGCAAATTTCAGGGACACGATTGATGGCGGGCAAGTGAATGGCGCAGCCGCAATCCGTCAGCCCGGAAGCACGCTGAAACCGTTGCTGTACGGGATTTGTATTGATGAAGGAATATTAACACCAAAAATGGTGATCACTGATGTTGCTGTTAACTACAATGGTTATGCGCCGGAAAATTATGATAAGAAATTCAACGGATATGTTACGATGGAATCTGCGCTGGAGCATTCATTAAATATTCCTGCGGTAAAAAGCCTGAAGGCATTGGGAAAAGACAAACTGATTCAAACGCTTGCGAGATGCGATTTTCAACAAATAAAAAAAGATCAGAACAAACTGGGCTTATCATTAATACTCGGCGGCTGTGGCGCAACACTTGAAGAGCTAACAGGATTATATTCCACTTTCGCAAATGATGGCGTTTATATCAAACCATCATTTACTCAGGCTGATACTTCTCACAAAAAAATAAATGTGTTGTCGCCTGCGGCAACTTTTATGATTGATGAAATATTATCAAAAGTCAATCGACCAGATTTCCCATTGAATTGGGAAAGCACGGTTCATCTCCCAAAAATTGCATGGAAAACAGGAACATCTTATGGTCGAAGAGATGCGTGGAGCATTGGTTACAACAAACATTATACAGTCGGTGTTTGGACAGGAAATTTTTCTGCGCTTGGCATTCCTGAATTGAGCGGAGCAAATATTGCTACGCCATTGTTATTTAAAATTTTCAACACGATTGATTACGATGCTGATGAAGAATGGTTCCAACAGCCGAAAGATTGCGACACCCGGATTGTTTGTTCCGAAACAGGCTTGATGCCCGATGAACATTGCACAAATCTTATCACCGATTATTTTATACCAATGATATCGCCATCAAAAAAATGCGACAACATTCAGGAGCTTGCGATTTCAGCAGATGAAAAAATTTCTTATTGCAAAATGTGCATGCCTGAAAATGGTTATAAAAAGAAATTATACAAAATAGTTACGCCAGAGATGCAGCAATATTTTGAGGAGAATAAGATTGCTTATGAAAAAATCCCGCCGCATAATCCCAATTGCGAAAAAATTTTTAAAGAAGGGGCACCAGTTGTCACGAATCCGTCTAACGGGAATGAATATCTAATAAATAAAAAAAATCCAGAACCGCTTCAATTAACCTGTCATGTTGGGAATGATGTGAGCAAAGTATATTGGTATATCAATAATAAATTCTACAAAGCCTGCGATGCAAAAGCAAAACAATTTTTTGTTCCTGAAGAAGGACCAATAAAAATTTCATGCACTGATGATAAAGGGAGGAATAGAGATATTTTGATTAGAGTGAGATACGTGAACTTATAGTCGGGAGTTGATAGTTCAGAGTCGGAGTTCGGACTCTGAACTATCAACTCTGAACTCTAAATTATTCTTTACTAATACTCCCAACGCCGCTCACATTTTGATTAACGGTTGTTGGATTGCCCCTATAATGAATGCTGCCAACCCCGCTTGCTTGTGCATCTAGTTTAACGCTTGCATAAACTTCTGCGCTTCCCACACCCGATAATTCAACATGCGTATTCTCAGCGAGCAAATCGTAACAATGTGCGCTTCCTACCCCACTTACGGAAAGTTCAACATCCTTTGATTGTCCTTTCAAATACATGGAACCAGCGCCAGAAATATCAGCGGTTAATTTTGGTGCATCCAATTCCATTCTGATACTTCCCGCGCCGCTCATCCCCAATTCGAATTCTTCTTTACTGGTAATTTTATTTTCACCAACAATATCTCCAGCACCAGAAACACTTATCTTTCTAAAATCAGGAGCAGTTACATATACTTTAAGATCGCCATCGCTTTCGAGATTGAAATGATTTTTAGTTTTGATCACAAGTTCATCGCCGTCTTGCTCAACTTCAATGTAAGACAACAAATTTTCATCGCCTTCTAATTTTATTGGCTTGAAATCTCCCTGTGTAACATACACATTGATATTACTCGACACATCCAATTTTGTAAAAGGTGAAACTGTCCGCTCCACGGTTTTCATATCACCATTTCCGTGGATCCGTTTCCCCATAAAATGTCGGCAAGATCCAAGAACAATCGGCAAAGCAGCTATAAACAATAAATATTTTCTCATGATGTTATTTTTTGTGACACAAAATTTAGTTTTTTATTTCGATTTGAGAAACCATTCTTCACTTTAGATGAGAAATTGTTTGATGAGGTTACAGAGAGATGCAAGATTCAGGATACGAGATGCTAGTTGTAAGAAACTGACATTTAATTCTAATAGCTCACAGCAAAAGACTATTAGCTGTTCTTATGATACCAGCTTCAGTTTTTGATAGTATCATCGTTGCGTCGCAATCCGTTTATCGGTTGTGTCATTATTGAGCGCTTAATAGGCGGCTGATCAAAAGACATTGGTGCCCATATTTGACAACACTCATTTACGTAACTTAAAAAACAAGCGAATTTTATTTAAATGCTTAAATTTTGTGTAATTTTTAAATAGTTTCATCTTACTGAAAAATTACACCATGAAAATTTTCTTTGCACTTCTTTTAATATTGAATACATCCAAAATATTTGCCCAAGAAGAATTTTCGGGGATTGGAATTATCTATAATACTTTTTGGATTCAGACGGACTTGGGCAGGCTTACTTCTTTTGTTATTGAGAGAAATGGGAAAGAATTCCTCATTACAGCCCTGCATGGATTTACGAAAAATTCTCCTTCAAACTCAAAAGTCAAAATACAGATTAACTTAGAAAAGAAATGGAAAAAATATGATGCAATGCTCTACTATTTACCCGATAGCACTACAGATATAGCTATACTGGTTCTAACTGACAGAATTCACTATAAAAAACCATATGATTTGTTTTCACAAGTTGTGATTGGACAGGAATGTCGTTTTTATGGGTTTCCGTATGGAAGCTTTTTTTTCAACAACTTAGAAAATAGATACTCTCCTTTTATTAAAAAGGCGCTAGTTTCTTCTGTTGGAAATAAAATTGATTTTTTAGA
>CAIYPC010000506.1 GCA_903927975.1 uncultured Bacteroidota bacterium
AAACATAGCAGAACAAAACGCTAAACCGCAAAATATTGTGCAACTTCCATCCATTTTCAGTCCAAATAAAGACGCTACACCCTTACAGCAAACTGTTGTATCTAAAATATCAGCTCCTTCAAAAACACTAGCCATTGAAAAACCACAAAATACGCCAGAAATCCTTGCTATAGAAGATAACAAAGCTATGTTATCCCTTATTGAAACGCTAATAAAGAAAGAAAAATGCACTCCAACTACAGCGGAAGATGGCGAATCCGGCTTGGAATTAGCTAAAACCAAACATTTTGATCTGATCCTTTCTGATGTTGGACTCCCTGGTATCTCTGGAATTGAGTTTGCGCAAAAACTTAGACAATATGAAAAAGAACATAATAAAAAACCTGTACCCATTGTTGCCATAACAGGCCACGGTCAAGTCATACAAAAAGAATGTCTTGCGGCAGGCATGAATTATGTGATTCTCAAACCTATCAAACCTGAAACACTAACCGAGCTTTGTAGTAAATTTGCTTTATTCTCCGAAGCTAATAATACCTCTTCACCTCTCGACAAACTTTCTTTGGAATCAATACCTACTCAAAAAGTAGGCCACCTTGGACCAGATTTACCAGACACCGAAGCTGAATTATTTGAAATTGATGCGCTCCCAATATTTGATATCGAAAATGCTGGGAAGCTATTAGGTGATAATACAGCGCTTCTAATGAAAATGCTGAGAGATAATCTCAATATCATGATCCCCCAAGAGCTGCCTCGCTTAAAAAAAGCACATGAAGACAGTGATTGGCAGACTATTGCTGCTATTTCTCATAAATTGAAAGGTGGGTTTTTATCCATCAGTCTCACTCGTCTTGCGATTGCATGCCAATATTTAGAACGCTATCAACAAGCAGGTCATAGCACATTATTAGAAAGACTCTATCAACAAGTGCTCAAAGTAATAGAAATCACTTCTGAACAACTCAGACCATGGGCTGAATAAAATATATATAGTCCCAATGTCTGCTAAAAGCATAAAAAAGCAATCATTACCTACAATTTTACATCTTATTGCGATATTAATTTTGGATTTAAATATAACCCCTCAACAGTTATATTTTCATGGCCTACAAAATATCTGAGTAACTGTCCAATCTGTTCTTCACTTACATGCTTTATCAAACACCCATCGATTTGGTAATAATCAAAATCATTAGCCAGATCAGCAGAATATGGAAATCCTGTTAAAGCAACAATAGGAACATGCTGATTCGTTCCGTTTTCCAAAGATCTAAAATTTTTAGTGATAACCTGCCCAGAAGTATCTTTATCAAGCTTTAAATCCATTGATATTAAGTGGTAGCTTCCTGGTTTAAATAAAGTCATTGCCTTATCAAGTGAATCTACAGCATCCACCGTGCACTCATGTTGCTCAAAAAAGCTTTTTAGCAGATCACGATAGATATCATTGTCTTCAATCACCATGACCCGAGGTGAAAAACTTAATTTTATTGGCGCAGTTTTTGATTCACTTTTTTGAGACTCGAGCGATGGCTCTTCTAATAAAATGGCTCGCATATGCACCAATACACTCACAACTTCATCTTTTGTGTCTTTTATTGGAAAATGATCACATTGATAGTGGGATTTTATTGCAGTATCACTAGAATTTGTATCTACGTAGTCCGTAGCATTTTTTTTGGAAAAAATAACTCCAGCATCAGTCAATCTTAATTTGTTTTCTAACACCTCAGAAAGACCTAATACTTTGGCTATTTTGGAGTATGAGATCG
>CAIYPC010000507.1 GCA_903927975.1 uncultured Bacteroidota bacterium
CCCCATAAACATTTTATTTCATGAACCTTTTTTCAAAAGACACAACGAAAGCATTCGAAGCAAAAGAAACGGCACAGTGGATAGCATTTGGTCCCGTGATTTTTCAGGTGGCAAGAGCGCTTAAAAACTTAGGCATATTAAAAGTGATTGAGGATAGTCACCATGATGGATTAACGCTTGAAGAGATTGCAGAAAAAGTAAAGCAATCACATTATGGTGTTCGTGTGCTGCTTGAATCAGGGTTAAGCATGGGACTCGTTGTTATCAATGACCATAAATACACGCTCACAAAAACCGGTTATTTTATTTTGCATGATGCGCTCACAAAAGTGAACATGGATTTTGTGAACGACATTGGTTACAAAGGTCTTTTTCATCTCGAAGAAAGTATTGAAACTGGAAAGCCCGCAGGTTTAAAAGAATTGGGCAAATGGAATACCATATATGAAGGCATCTCTCAATTGCAACCTCACGAACAGAAGAGTTGGTTTTCATTTGATCACTTTTTTTCCGACGATGCGTTCCCGTTAGTTCTAAAACATGTTTATAAAAATGGCATCAAAAATTTAATGGACATTGGCGGCAACACAGGCAAATGGGCTGCTGCTTCTGTGAAATATGATCCCAATGTTCACATTACTATCATTGATTTGCCTGGGCAATTGAATGTTGCCATATCAAGAATTGAACAAATGGGATTGGCAAACAGGATTTCTTTTGCGCCTGTTAATATGCTCGATGAAAAACATGCGCTTCCAAAAGGTCATGATGCTATTTGGATGAGCCAGTTTTTAGATTGCTTTTCTGAAGATGAAATTGTTTCCATCTTAAAAAGATGTCATAATGCTTTAGATGATGATGGAAATATCTTTATTCTTGAGCCATTCTGGGATCGACAGAAATTTGAAATAGCTGCATTCTGCCTTCATCAAACTTCAATTTATTTTACGGCGCTTGCAAATGGCAATAGCCAAATGTACAGTGCTGAAACTTTTTTACCTTGTATTCAAAAAGCAGGCTTTGAGATTGCGGAACAGATTGATAATATTGGATTGAGCCAGACTTTGTTGAGATGCAGGAAGAGACCGAATGCTTAGGAGATCAAAAGACCGAAAGTCGGCAAGACGGAAAGTCAGAAAGAATCTTCTCTATTAGCAAGCTTTTTTCCAACTTTCGGACATTCCGACTTCCCGACTTGTCTGTATTAAACTAACTTAACATGAATTCAGAAAAAGTAGATGTATTAGTAATCGGCGCTGGTCCTGCGGGAACAGTTGCTGCGTCTATTGTAAATAAGGCAGGATATAAAGTGAAGATTGTTGAGAAGATGAAATTCCCGCGATTTGTTATTGGAGAAAGTTTATTACCACGTTGCATGGAAGCCTTAACAGAAGCGGGTTTTGTGGATGCTGTGAAAGAGAAAGGTTTTCAAGAAAAGAACGGCGCAAAGTTTGTGAAGAATGGAAAAATATGCGATTACTTTTTTGCTGATCAATTTACAGAAGGATGGAAATGGACATGGCAGGTGCCGCGTGCCGAGTTCGATAAAACGCTTGCTGATACTGTTGAGAAAATGGGTGTGCCCGTTTGTTACGAAACAACGGTTACGGGTATCCATTTTAATGGATCTGATTCTGTGACAACAGTAGAAGATATAAATGGAAATAAATCAGAAATAGAAGCACGTTTTATTATTGATGGAAGTGGCTATGGTCGTGTGATACCGCGTTTGTTCAATATGGATAAGCCCTCTAATCTGCCACCACGCAAAGCTGTATTCACTCATACGGTCGATGTCAACCGAGCTATGTCTGATGAACCAAATCGCATTACCATCGTGGTTCACAAAAAAGGAGTATGGGTTTGGATAATACCTTTTTCAAATGGAATCACTTCTCTTGGCTTTGTTGGCAACCCGGAGTTTTTCGATCAATATAAAGGAACATCGAATGATCAATTACTTGCGTTGATTGCAGACGAGCCTTATTTAAGCGAACGCTTTAAAGATGTTGAATTTGTTTTCGATACAAAAGTTTTACAATCATGGTCAAGCACAACAGAGAAATTTTATGGTGATGGATTCGTGCTAACAGGAAATGTTACAGAATTTCTTGATCCTGTTTTTTCATCAGGTGTAACACTTGCAACAGTCTCTAGTCAGTTGGCAGGAAATCTTGTAATTAAAAAATTGAAAGGCGAAGAGGTTGATTGGGTGAAAGAATATACTGAACCTATGATGCAGGGAGTTGATACTTTTCGCACGTATGTAAACTCATGGTATGAAGGAACGCTCGATACTATTTTCTTTGCTGATGACCCTGATCTGCAAATCAAAAGTCAGATATGTTCTGTGCTTGCAGGTTATGTTTGGGATTTGAATAATCCTTACGTAAAATATCATCACAATGCATTGACCAAACTCGCTAATATGATTGAATATCGCGATAGCTTTAAGAAACCCAAAACGGAGAGTGCATAATTAGTGTTGGCAGAAAACAATTATATCACTTCCTTTTGCGACATCAGCGATCATGTTATTTCTAAGAACGGAAAAACTGTTTTTGAAATTAAGATTGCCGCCTTTCCCGATTTTCTTATCTCGGCTTATCATCTTTTCGATTTTAAGTATCCAAAGTTTTATAAGATGGATAACTTGAGCAAGCTCGGCTGGCTGGCTTCAGAAATATTATTGAAAAATTCATTTACACATACAGATTATAAACCTGAAGAGGTTGGCATTGTGCTCGCCAATGCAAATTCAAGTTTGGATACTGACCTGAAATATTTTGAGACTACCAAAGATTATGCAAGCCCTTCTTTATTTGTTTATACTTTACCGAATATTGTGATGGGCGAAATTTGCATCAGGAACCGTTTTAAAGGAGAAAATGCATTTTTTGTGCAAGAAAAGTTTGATGTAAATTTTATTCAACAATATGTAAACAATCTTCTCAATAATAATATCTTGCAGGCTTGTATTTGTGGATGGATTGACGTGCTGCAAGAAGATTATAAAGCGGTTTTATTTTTAGTAGAGAAAAAGAATGCTGCTGAATCAATTCCATTCACAACAGAAAACATTGAAAATATATTAAGCAAGAATTAAATGGATACATTACTGACCGACTTGAAAAAACAAATTGTTGAGCAACTAAATCTGCAAGATATAAAGCCTGAAGATATCGGTGATGATCAACCGCTTTTTGTGGAAGGGCTTGGACTTGATTCTATCGATGCATTGGAACTGATTGTGTTGCTTCAGCAGCATTATAAAATTAAATTGGCAAATGCGGAAGATGGACCAAAAGTATTTCATTCTGTAAAAACCATGGCTGATTACATTAGGGCAAACCAGCCTACGAATGCATAAGATATGAGCGCACCCGTGTACGTTGCAGGCATTGGTATTATTTCTGCCATTGGAAATAATGTGGCTGAAACCCTTGCTGCGCTTGAAACATTGCATGCGGGCATGAGCGATATCAAATATCTTGAAACAATACATCGCAACAAACTCCCTGTAGCAGAAGTAAAACTGAGCAATGAAGAACTTGCTATTAAAGCGGGTTTGTCGCATCATATAAGTCGCACTGCATTGTTAAGTACGATTGCTGCGAAGCAAGCTGTTGATGATGCTGGCATTGAAAACTTTTCTTCTCTTAGATCTGGTTTCATTTCTGCCAATACAGTTGGCGGAATGGATAAAACAGAAAACTTCTTTTCCGAATTTCTTGCTGATAATAAAAAAGGAAAGCTTAGGGATGTTATCAATCACGAATGCGGAAGTGCAACAGAAATTGCAGCAGACAAACTCGGAATAAAAAATTATATCAGCACGATTAGCACAGCATGTTCATCATCTGCCAATGCTATTTTTTTTGGTGCGAGATTGATTAAGCATAATATGCTCGATGTTGTTGTTGCTGGCGGCGTTGATGCACTCACAAGATTTACGTTGAATGGTTTTAATACGTTGATGATTTTAGATCAGGAATTTTGTAAGCCTTTTGATGAAAACAGAAAAGGATTAAACCTCGGCGAAGGTGCAGGATATGTTGTATTAGTTTCAGAGAAAGTGGCGGCGACATTAAAACAAAAAACATATTGCAAACTGAGCGGCTATGCAAATGCAAATGATGCCTATCATCAAACTGCATCATCACCTGATGGAACAGGATCTTTTATGGCGATGAGTGGTGCTTTAAAATTGGCGGGGTTATTACCAACAGATATTGATTATATCAATCTCCATGGAACAGGAACACAGAATAACGATATTGCTGAAGGCACAGCGATCAAAAGATTATTTGATCCTTTATTCCCGAAAATGAGTTCCACAAAATCTTTTACCGGACATACGCTTGGCGCAAGTGGTGGAATTGAAGCTGTGCTCTCTGCACTATCAATCCGTCATGGAATTATTTATCCGAACCTTCGCTTTCATAATCAAATGAAAGAATTGCCATTCGCACCTGAAACAAAATTTCTAAAAAATCAGAAGGTGAATAATGTTCTCTCTAACTCATTTGGCTTTGGGGGAAATTGTTCTTCATTGTTGTTTTCGAGAGTGTGATTGGTGAAATAACAAACTTTCTCATTCCTTATTTTTTATTTCCTCTGCGCCTCCCCGTCTCTGCGGTTAAAATATCTGAACCACGATTTTAACCTGATTTATCTGATTCACCTGATAGCTTCCAACGGATTGAAATCCGTTGCTACAATATAAGCCGAGGCTACGCCTCTGCACGATTGCATCTGTTTTATTTTTCATGGCTTTTCTTTTGCATTTGACTCAACTTATCAACCATTCAACCTTTCAACTTCTCCTCTTCCGGTCTTCCCGACTTTCTGACTTTCCGACTTCTCCCTCACAAAATCCCCTTCAGCTTCACATACTGCAACAGCATAATTGTCTTCGCATCTTTAATCTCTCCGCTCTCCATCATCTTCATTGCAACATCAATATTCGTTTCAATCACTTCAATATTTTCTTCTTCCTCTTCAAGCCCGCCGCCTTCATTCACTTTCATCGCGCTTGAATATTCCGCGATGAAGAAATATAAAATCTCAGTAACAGAGCCCGGCGACATATATGCTTCAAATATTTTCTTCACATCTTTTATTTTGTAGCCGGTCTCCTCTTCTGTTTCGCGCTTGATCGCAACTTCAGCATTATCTTTATCCAACAATCCTGCGCAAGCTTCAATCAAAATCCCAGAATCATTTCCATTAATAAATGTTGGCAACCTGAACTGCTTAGTAAGTATTATCGTTCTCTGTTCTTTATTATAAAGCAAAACAGTAGCTCCGTTTCCTCTGTCATAAGCTTCTCTTGTTTGTGTGAGAACGCAGCCGTCTTTCTTTTTATATTCATACGTTATCTTCTTTAGTATGTACCAATTATCAGATAGTATTTCTGTGCTGATCACTTTTACATTATCAATCATTGCTGTTCTTTTTTTGTTTGATTTGTTTCTTATTGCGAATTAGCTTTTGACAATTTCATTACTAATTCTGCATAGTCTCTCAATTCTTTAGGTATTTTTTCCAAGTCTGTGTCGATATAAAACGTTTTTAATTGTTTGTCAATTTTAAATTGAATATAGATACCACATTGGTCGTGATTGTCTGGATTACCAAAGTCTCTGTCCTTTGATTGCAATAATATTCTAGGAAGAGCTGTCTTTAAAACTTTAGCTTCTTGAAACTGTTCGTTATTTAATGTGTCCGCTTTGAAAAATACGCGCTCTGATTTGCCGATATTTTTAAAGAATGTGTCTGTTGTGTCAATGAACAATTGCTTTTTGTCAAGCCTAAACATTGTTGAGCAATGTTCCGTACACTCTCCACAATAGACGCCATAAATTAAATAATCAATATTATGGTTTGTCTTTTTGTTGAAGGAACAAATTATTATCCAAATGGATAATAATGTTATTAGAAGTTGCCTGTTCATATAATATTATCGCTTATGAATAGTGACTATCATATATTCCTCTCATCAAATGTTATCAAGATATTTCGCATAAAGTTAAATCAATGAAATAGCTCATAAATCCTTCGACCAAATAAATAGCCGCTATAAGCGATAATGATGGCGCCTAATATTATAAAGAATGGGTGCCTGAATGATAATGACCGTGGGCTTGAATTTTCCTTCTACATGTCAATTATAATTTAATGTTCAATTTAGATAACCTAAGATTGTGAATCATGTAAATATTGATAAATGGCGAAAAATAGATAACAATCGCTCATTAATCAGTCAAGCGTCTGCGTTAATTAAGCACCATTTGGAGGGAAATTTTGATATAGCATTCCCTATTTTCATTTGA
>CAIYPC010000508.1 GCA_903927975.1 uncultured Bacteroidota bacterium
ATGGAAGGAACTATTTTGAATAAGGAATATTGAACAGCCTGGGTTTGCGAAGCATTATTGGGATCTTGCTGAAAAATAATTGCATAAGCGTTCGCATGGTCATAAGCGTTATAAACAGAAAAAGTCCACGAGCCATCCCATTTTTTTGTTTTCTTTCCCTGTAGCGTTGCAGCGAGATCAAGCCTGTGATATGCAGGCATGCGATATCCATTTCTTTGTGTGTAATAAAAAACGGTCTGTCCGTTCACATCATATTTTCCATTGGGGAAAGTAACAGCGTTGCCTGTGTTATAAACCCATGTTGCTGAAAGTGTCCATTTTTTATTTGCCTTATAAATTCCAACAATAGAAATATCATGCGTGATATCTTGCTTCGCAGGATACCATGATCCATTATTGATTCCATTGATCTGCATCTCAGTTCGCGAAAGTGTGTAGCCAATCCATCCGGTGAGTTTGCCTTCTTTCTTTTTCAAAAAAACTTCCCAGCCATAAGCGCGACCTCTGCCATATAAAAGTTGAGATTCCACATTAACATTCGCAACTAATTGCGCTCCATTTTTATAATCAATTTGATTTTGCATCGTCTTATAATACAGCTCTGAAGAAAATTCATATTTGTTCGAAGCAAAATTTCTGAAGTATCCAATAGCTTCCTGATCCGCAATTTCTGGTTTCACATTGTTACTGCTCGGGATCCAAAGATCGGTTGGATTACCAGCCGTTGAATTAGAAAGCAAATGCAGGTTCTGCACGTTTCGCGTATAAGAAAATTTAATAGAACTGCTTTCATTAAGCACCCAACTTGCAGAGAAGCGCGGCTCAAGATTCAGATATGTTTTTACGATTGTGCGTCCACTATAACTTGCAGTGTCAATAGCATTTCCACTACTATCATACGAATAAAAATTTCCCGGACCGAAAACAGAAAATGCGGTCAACCTCAAACCATAATTGATATGCAATTTTTCCAAAGGCGACCATTCATCTGAAATATATGCAGCGCTTTCCAGATCATATTTTTTTGGGAGATTTAAAGAATTGAAACTGGAAGTTTGTGAAGCATTGATAACGCCAGGAGAGAAAGTATGATGGATCACATCAACACCAAATTTGAGCGTGTTAGTCGGGTTTATATAATACTGCAGATCTTCTTTCAGCGAGAAGTCGCGGATCTGCGAAACAAGATTTATATTATCGTTGTTTGAATTGATATTGATGACATAATTATAATTGCTGTAGATAAAAGAAGTGTTTGAAAAAAGCTGGCTATTGAACACATGATTCCACCTGGCTGTCGCCGTGGAATTGCCCCATTGAATGCCGAACGTGTTAGAGAATGACAGCACATCTCTTCCAAAATAACCAGAGAGATAGATGCGATTTTTATCATCGATTTTATAATTTGCTTTTGCATTGATATCATAAAAATAAAGGCTGTTCCTGTTCACGTTTGTGTCCTTCGAAAGCTTTAAAAAAAGATCAGCATAAGTTCTTCGTGCGCTGATGGTGAAAGAGCCTTCATCTTTTACAATCGGTCCTTCTAAATTTAATCTTGATGAAATAAGACCAATGCCGCCACTGCCGCTAAAATGCTGATTATTTCCATCGTTCATTTTGATATCAACAACTGATGACAAGCGACCGCCATATTCCGCGGGCATGCCACCTTTGTAAACCGTCACATCTTTAATGGCATCAGAATTAAAAGTGGAAAAAAAACCAAGCAAGTGACTGGGATTATAAACAACAGCTTCATCCAGTAATATTAAATTCTGATCAGCCGCACCACCACGAACATAAAAGCCGCTGTTGCCATCACCAGCCGATTTAATTCCGGGCAACAACTGAAGTGTTTTCAGCACATCTTTTTCGCCGAACAAAACAGGAATATTATTAATCTCCTGCATCGATAATTTTTGCACGCCCATTAATGCGCTTGTCACATTCGCATCTTTTTTTCGGGCTGTCACTACAACGCTTTGTAGCTCGGCATTAGAAGGGCTTAACGTAATCTGTTGCTGAATATTTTTATCGAGATTGATTTTTATCGTGTCGGGCTGATGATCAGCAAAACTGATCACGAGGGTATAATTTCCATCTGGTGCAGTGAGCGAATAAAATCCGTAAGAATTGCTTGTTGCACCTGTTCCGGCTCTTTCCAAAACCAGAATAGTCGCACCTATTAATACTTCGCCTGAAGCTTTATCGCGAATGGTCCCGCTTACTGTATGCCTTGTCTGTGAAAAGCAGATCATGGAAGGCGCAATAAAGAAAAGCAGGCACAAAATTTTTGGCAGATTCATGTGTTCTGGTTTATTGAATTTCATTACGTAATCGATACGTATTATTTCCGCAATAGTAGACTGATTTTTTG
>CAIYPC010000509.1 GCA_903927975.1 uncultured Bacteroidota bacterium
CTGATGGGTGGATTGCTTTTCAGTATTTTTAAAAAATAATCATCAGAGGTGACACCTTTCAAAAAGGTGTCACCTCTGATGATCAAAAATAGAAATCAGATTCACTCCTGATGATTTCGAATTCCAGCCATTTTATCTTCTATAATCTTTTTTATAACTAGCCAATCATTATTATTTTTTTCAAAATCCAAATCATTTGTATCAATAGATATCATTGGGTTTTTATAATTTTCGAAAAAAGATTCATAGTTGTTGATCAGGCTTTCTATGTATTCTCCCGATATATCTGATGTAAATTTATCGCCCCTCAATTTTATTCTTTCAAGTATAATTTCAGGTGAAGCCTGAAGATAAACTATCAGCGTTTTTGAATCAAGGTCAGAAAATAATCTATCATAAATTTTTTGGATAATGTCATGTTCAGTTTTGTTCTTTATAACAATGCGACTGAATATTTTACTTTTTACAGGATGAAAATCTGAAAACACATTATTCTCTATTGCAAGTTCTGTCGCTTTCATAAATTGCTTCGATTGCAGAAAGAGAAATGTGCTTTGAACGTGAAATCCGAACTGATCAGGGTTTCCATAGAAATCTTTTAGAAAAGGATTGTTTTCAAATTCTTCGTAAATGCCTTCTCCACCCAACGCTGCAGATAATTTTTTTGTTAAGCTTGTTTTGCCCACGCCGATGCATCCTTCAATAGAAATGATCATGATATTAATTCCAGTTTCGTTCGAGTGTGTCTATCAGGGTTTGCTTTTTTTCTGAAGAAGTAAATGCAGCATTCGCGGCATTCAAATTACATTGCTTCAGTTTTTTTATGTCAATATTAAATGCATCAATCATATTCATATATTCATCATTCAAATCCGTATTAAAAATTCCGGGGTCATCTGAATTGATCCCGATATTCAAATCTATGTCCATGAAATTTTTTATAGGATGAGCAGCAAAATTTTCTACCCTGCGTAATCTTACATTGCTTGTTGGTGATATTTCCAAATGGATATTATTCTCTCTGATATAATTTATCAAATCAGGATTAGAAGCCGCTTTTATGCCGTGACCAATTCTTTTCACTTTCAGATCAAGCAAACATTGCCAGATGTTATTTGCAAATCCATATTCTCCCGCATGGGCCGTGCATCCATATCCATTGTCACGCATGCGTTCATAAATTTCTGCATAATCTGATGAGGAATAGCCCAATTCATATCCTGTCATGCCAATGCCAACGATATTATTGTTTTTTGTTTCAAGCACTTTATTAAAAACAAAATTACCCACATCAGTTCCATGATCCCGCTGCGTATCAATAATAAAATAAACAGTATCAGATAAATTATTAAATGCAATTTCATTGTTCATTACATCCATTGATTTTGCAAAGTCAAAACCTTTTTGCAAATATCTAAGCGGTGTCCATGAAACTTCGGTATAAATAATATTATTTCTCCTGATATAATCAACCAAATCTCTCACGATAAATTTAAAATCTTCTTCTTCTCCGATGGCATTACATATCGCATAAAAAGTGCTCACAAATTCATCGAAATTTTCGAAATAGATATTTTCTTTTTCAGCAAGATGTTTTGGTATTTCAATGCCATTTTTCTTTGCAAGAAATTTCAATGTGCTTAAACTGATGCATCCTTCCAAATGGATATGCAATTCTATTTTCGGCAACGCCGATATTTTTGTTTTCAGATGGATATCGTTCTGCATGTAGGATATCGTTATTAATAATTTTGATTTGAAAAATTTCTTGATAAAACTTCTGTTTCTTTTTGTACCAACTGTCTTGAACGCAGTTGTCCGCATCCGCCTTGGATATCTTTCCCTTTGCTATTTAATACAAACACATCAAAGCCCTTGCTACGCAGAGAAGATTCAAAATAATCCATGCGCTTTGACGCACGTAGGTTCACATCTGAAATGGAATTCCACACACTTAATTGAATGGTATAAACATCAGGATCCAACATATTTGCCAATCGTGAAAGATCTTCATCTGTATCATTGATCTCATCAAACAAAAGATACGTTGCAGTGACTTTTGTTTTCGATTTTTCAAAAAAGAAATGGGCGGCTTTGAGCAACTCTTCTATTGGATATTTTGTGTTTATAGGAACGAGATGATTTCTTGTTTCATTATCGGATGCATGCAGCGAAATAAAAAGTTTTGTTATCGGCGTGTTTACCAAATCATACATTTTCGGTACAATGCCCGAAGTTGATAAAGAAATTGTTTTTGATAATTTATTTTCAAGTATCCGGCTGGCACCTTCCAATACATTTTCAAAATTCAATAATGGTTCGCCCATCCCTGCAAAGGCAACCTGATATAATGGTTCATTAATTTTCAAATCTTCAAGTGTTGTTTTCACCTGCATGAATATTTCGTTCGAGGTAAGATTGCGGAGATTGTTCTGCTTTCCCGTTTCACAGAAAACACATTTCACATTGCAACCAACCTGAGATGAAATGCAGGTGTATTTTTCATTGTTGAAAATGAAATAAATACTTTCGACAGTTTTCATGTCATTTAGTTCCCATAAATATTTTCTGCTGCCATCGCTGGATTGCTGCTTATCTATGTATTTCATGATTGAAAATTTGTTGTGTATTGATGTTGTTGATTCTGACGAATAAATATTTTGGGATGCATGTTCAAATCAAACCTTCAATTTGTTTCACGCATCCGTTGCCTAATCTGCAATAGGATGATTTACTAAGAAGCTATTTATTGGTTTTCTAAATGTGAGCTACTAAAGTTACATTTTTTGGTGAAAGGGAAATAAAAATTTTTGCTGTTTAGCGAAGTTATCGTGCCACGGTTTTAAACCGTGGCACGATAAATCTCTGTAGCTTTATTAAACAAGCACAAGGCACTGATGGATATCAATAATAAAATAATCGAAGAAATTATTTTCTCTCAATTCAATGAATATCCATCGGAGATTGAAAAAATTGAAATGGGCGTAATGACCTTTAAATTTCGTGTGAAGGTTAATAACATAAATTATGTTCTTCGGATTTACCCGCCTGAAAATACAACTAACATAGAGCAGGAATTTGAAATGATGCAAAAGCTTTTTGCAGCAAGCTGCAAAGTGCCAGAGCCTGTCATTTTCAGCGAAAAACTTAATGAACGATTCCTGATTTATAAATTTATTGAAGGCAAGCCCTTATCTTTTTTGCTGCCTTCATTAGATGAAGTGGAAATAAATGCTATTGCAGACGAGATAATAGATAATGTACTGCATATTTCGAGTCAAGAAGTCGAAGGTTTCGGTTTTTCATTTCTGTCTTCAAAGAAATATGATTCATGGAGAGAATTTTTACAGGAATACATAGATCGAGGAAATTTTCATTTGCGTGAAAACAAATTGTTTGATGAATTTACGATTGAGTCGATTTTGGGTTTTGCAAAAAAGCAAATCAAGCAAATTAATATCGAAAGACCTCGTTTTATATGGTGTGATTTCAGTCAGGGAAATATCATCATTAATAAAAATAAATTAGCAGGCTTTGTTGATTTTGAAGGATGTGTTTTCGGAGATCCTGTTATTGCATTGGGCTATCTTTTTGCGATAGAAGGAAATTCTAAATTCTTCGATGCGATAATAAACTGCTATAGAAAACATGCGAATGTTGATTACGAAAGAATTTTATTCTATGCGATTGTTCGTCTTCTGCGTTTTTCAAAATATGTGAACAATCCTTTTCCCACTGGGATTAAGAGGGATCCCGTGCCCGATTATTTTAAAGGCTTGCCAATAGCGATTGAGTATATCAAATCAAAAAATAAAAATGGATGATTGAAAAGCTCAATCATCCATTCAAAAAAATATCAAGAGAAATTTAATTTTTTACTTTCACGGGATATGGTGGTCTTGTTGGTTCAATCTGCGGATTTTTCTTTAATTGATCTAATGCAATTTCAATTGCTTTTTCAAGCTGCGGATCTTTTCCATTGATAACTTCAGCAGGCAATTGTTCCACTTCAACATCTGGAGCAACGCCAACATTTTCTACCACAAAACCATCTTTCGTCCATATACCAACATTCGGTGCAGTCACTCCGCCGCCATCCAAAAATTCCGGAAAGCCTAATATGCCAACAAGTCCGCCCCATGTGCGTGTGCCAACGAGTGTACCCACTTCAAATTTTCTGAACATCCATGGAAGCATATCGCCACCCGAGCCAGCGGATTCATTGATGAGCATCACCTTCGGGCCCTGAATAGATGCGCTCGGCGATTTAAGATCTTTTCCATAACGCATGTTCCAATAAGCCTGATAAGGATTTCGCAATAGGTTGATATAATAATCTGCAAGTTGACCGCCGCCGTTAAATCTTTCATCAACAATAATTGCTTTTCTATTTGCTTGCGGATAAAA
>CAIYPC010000510.1 GCA_903927975.1 uncultured Bacteroidota bacterium
CATCTTTCATACAGTGAATCAAAATTCAAATAATTCTGTTGAAATGCTTCACTACCTTCTTTCAAAATCCGCTGATTTGAAATTGACCGTTGCTGGTTTAATCTGGGGCAAAGGCTATGAGTGGGAAACATTGATCCCTTCTGTAAATCCTATTAGCTATGCAATGATGGGACTTCTTCCGCAAATGCACAGAAATGAAATCACTATTTCAAAAATCGTTTCATTGCTATTGAAAGCAGCTTATGGAATTGATTATGCTTCACAAAATGTTCCTTGTGCTCATTTGAGAAAATGAGTTTAGAAAACAACAATTTAGTTGCTGAGGAAATATTGCTAACAACAACAACCTGGCCCGCAATCTTTCAGCACTCGGCGCTTTTCAATTTCTTCGTCTGTTGCTGTTCTTATATTTTCAATGTGTATTTCGAAATGTATCGGTTTATTCAATTGCGCGTCATGAACTGTAAATGCTTTTTCTGTCCCCGTTTCCAGTCCTTCCAGTAAAGCTTCTAATGATGGCAATATATTTCCACCACCATGCAAATACTCTATTGGTGACCCTTGCATGGTATTATCAATGATTTCTCCATCGTCATCTTTCATTACATATCGTAAAGAGACAACTTTGCCTTTTTTTATCTGCATATCTAATTGATAAAAATCGCAGGTTTTTGTTTTGCAGTTGATGTTGATGAGCAACATGCTGCGGCTTCTTCTATTTTATTGAATGGATTGGCTGGCCTTAAATCAACACCAAACCCTCCTTCATTAATAACTAAAGGACCAAATGCAAATTCATAATTCCATTTCTCATCAGGGTACACCCAATATTTTTCTTTCACCTGCATGTGGCAGCATTTCACAACATTCTTGCCATCACCTTGCCTCGCAAATAAATAATCATGCTGCGAAGAGATCAGTGGTATTTGCTGAAATGTGATATAAGCAGGCTTATCGTCTGAGCGGATGTCGATGCCTATATGATCAAGATATGATTCTCCCTGTTTGCGATTTGTTTTTTCTTTTTGCGCGACAGGGATGTGAGAAAAAATAAAATTCACGCCACCATCAAAAGCATATTTAATATACCCTTCTGCTTTGTTCGTTACAGAACTATTTTGCTCAACCATTTTTTTATGGGGAAGCATTGAAATATCTGCAACATGAATATGAAAATGCACGCTTTCTGCAATTTTGATCTGCTGTTGGAATGGAAAATGCTCTTGAACAATTGAAATAGCTTTTTCGGCTTCTTCGTCTGATAATAATTTTTCGCTTGCCAAAAATGTGGTCAATGATTGCACCCGTTTTTTATCAATTATCATAGCAGTGAATTTTATTTTTGTTGCTGATTAGTTTTACGCGGCTACTGTCTTATCAATATCAATTTTTCCATAAACAACATTAACTGAAATTTTCCCCATCTTCTGCGACACAGTGCCAAAGCCAGTTTCGCAAGAAATGAAACTGGTAAAGTCTCCAATTTTTGAATCGACATATAATTTTTTTTCAACCGCATCATAACGTACACCAGTAAGTGCTTGCAAATATCCATAGCTTGATAATGCCCTTGCATACCAATGCCCGCATTCATATTCATTGAAAGGATTGCGCACCTTCCCATTGTAGCGATCTCGCGAAGCGCGAACAACATCAAGCCCCTCTTTCACATAGCCCATCGCCATCAAATGCGATGCCACCTGATGTTCAATGCCTGTCCACACTTCATCGCTATACACAAAAGGCAATGAAAGTTTGCCTCCCTTTGGCCATGTGCATAATAATAAACCACCTTCTTCGCCAACGGCAAATGAAGGACGCTGCGGGTTTGCATGTTCACTCAAATTTTCTTTCAGATTATATTTATGGATGGCTAGCAAATGACTTTTTATTTTTGAAGCATCCATAGGATCTTTCAAACCACACATTTTTGCAATCCAGGCACCAAGCACCCCATCTGATAAACAACCTTTTCCATATTGATATTTCGGGCCCTCTTTTTCCAGCAAATCTTTTGCTTCAGCAGAATATTCTCCACCAAAAGATTTTTCTGTTGTGGGATCTTTTGCATTTAGTCCTTTGAACTGTATTTTCTGAATGAAATACTCGCCATCATACAATTCTGATTCAATCAATTTTTTTCCGAGCACTGCAAGGTTTTTATATGCAGAAATATCTTTGCCCAGATATTCCCCATAGCTATAATTGCATTTAATGCGCCAATATAAAAACTAGTGTGCATCCCATCTGCTCCCCAAAATTCAATATCGTACGTATTGTGATGAGGTTCTTCAATTGCACCTTTTCCACGCGGATCCCAAGTTCGGATGCAATAGTCCATGCTCGCTTTTACCATGGGAAAGATTTTCTTCAGCCATTCGGTATCACCACTGATTCTCCATTCGCGATACACTTTCATAATGCCACCCAATTGTCCATCTGCTGCCGAATGAAAATCATGTGTGGCAGGTTCAATAGGAAGTGTTGCTCTAAAATTCTGATGTCCTTCCTCGCTTTGGCTCTCGCAAAATTCTGTGTTGCGCAAACTTCTTTCTAATGCAGGGAACAGATGTGGTATTGCTTGCGCATAGTTCCATACATGTGTGCATGATCCATGGCAACAACCCCAATTATCACCGCAGCCCTCAAAGCTCCACAGCCTTCCATCATATTGTCGCATTACAGTGGGCGATTTCAATATGCTTAGATTTGATGCGATGGCTTCCATCGCTTCGGGCGGCAAGGTGCTTGCATAAAAGGCATCTTTAAAAAGCATACTTTTTTTTCTGAGATCATCATATTGTTGCAACCAATAAGTAATCAAATCATTGATGTTTGCAAAACGGCTACTGTACCAAGGCTTATAAAATTTTCCATTGAAATCCTTATCATATTTATCGAGCGAAATATCTGATGGGGAATTGCAGCAGCCACTTTCCGGATCACAATGCTCTTTGCGCTTTCCCATATCTCCATAAGTTTGTTCTGAATCAGGCGTGAACCATGCCATCATCACTCTAATGGTTTTTTCTTTGCCTGCGGCTAAAGAAAATGGAACATATAAAGATGCCCCCGGCGCATTTGCATCCACAGGGCCAACCGTTTTTATTTCCGCATTCTTCACTGCGTTCCAGGCCATAGTTAAGGGGTCCCACCATCCACCACGGAACCAGCAATGATCAACCGCCGTGGCATCATCATCTGTAAAAAAAGCCATGTCTGTTCGCATTGGTTTTTCTTTTGTTCCTTCTTCGCTAATCACAAATCCATTTTTTGTTGGGGATATGCTGTTTCTCCCATCATCTATTTTTACAAAATTTTTTGTGTTGAAAGAAAATATCGCATCGAGCTTTGCTGTGCCTGTGTTCACAAAATGATATTCAACACCCGCAACGGGCAAACTGGAATTATCATCATCAGTAGGGATGAAAGGACTCCACCCGGTGATCTTTATTTTTAATGGCAGGTCATTATCAGCAATATCAATATAGCCAAAAGGAAATCTTGCCAAAAAAGAAGCGCCGCGAAAATGTGGCAAACCGGTAGTCGATCCCTCTGAACCATTGGCTGCATTTTGTCTGCCAAATTTTTTCCAGTCAGGCACCGGGCCTTCCAGCAATTTTGCGCCATTGGCAATTCCTTTCACAACAATAGCGGCAAACATGCCGGGCTCATTAAAAACATCGGGCTTATTTTTTATTGACACATGGGAGATAGTGCCGGTTCCTTCCAAACAAATCATTCCAGCGCCCATGCCGCCCATCGGGAAAGCAACGCGGTTTAAATATTCATGCGTGTACGCGCTGTTATATTTTCGCTTGGCAGATTTATTATCGTTAAAATTTTCTGAAGCGTTTTCTGTTTTATGGTTTGTTTCAGCATGCAACAGATCAACAGGAAAAATTGCAGCAGCAGTACCGCCTAATCCGAGATGTTTCAGGAATGATCTGCGACCGGTTTTATTTTTCATTTGACAAATTTTGTATATCGAATATAAGCAATTCGGAAAGCTTGCTCTTCAATGCAACTAAATTATTTTTTATAATAGACAACTTACATCAAAATTTAAAAGTTTTATA
>CAIYPC010000511.1 GCA_903927975.1 uncultured Bacteroidota bacterium
TAAAAACGTGATGGTCTGTGGGGGTAATGCCTTATTATCAGCGTGCTTAAATAACTTTCGTAAGCCTATGAGACCTATGGGGGTTAAAAACAAGATGAGCCAGCCTATGAGTTCCTGCAAAGAAAAGGAAAAGTGGGTTTGCAAGCGTCTTGTGCTCTGAAAAGCAAAAGATGCCCAATTATGAAGACTGTTCCAATACAGCACAGGGGAAAATAAAGTCAACGTGATAAGCGCAGCATAGTAAGGTTCTTTGCGGCGTAACCATCCGCGTCGTTCTTGGTTAGTGAAGACGAATATCACGGTAGCTATGATGATCAGACCAATGGAATATTTAGCCAATAATCCGAAACCTAGGCAGATACCCACAGCATACCAAGCACGGGCTTCCCGCAAGCATAATGCACGATATAGAAAATAAAGTCCTGCTGACCATGCTGCAAACATAGGCATATCTGGCGTTATGATGCAGGAATCAACGAAAAAGAAGGGTAATATGGATAGTAATAAAATAGAAAACTGTCCGGACCCTTTTTGAATAATTTCGCACCATCGATACTGGAAAAAAGCCGCAACTCCCCAACATAATAAAGCGGGAAACCGAACAGCGAATTCATTGAGTCCAAATAATGTGGTGGATAATTTGATCAGGACCGCTACCAGGGGGGGGTGATCGATATACCCAAAATCTAAGTGCACAGAATAATTCCAATAATACGCTTCTTCAGCTTGAAGGTCATGATTGAAGAGAAAAAAAACGCGCAGACACAAAGACATCCAGAAAATGGCTTGCACATAAAAAGAGAATCGTTGCGTATTGGTTTGCATGGGTAAGGTATGACGCAATTGTGGAATTTATGGTGGGTATTATATGCTTTTATCCTAAAGAAAAGTAGGGTAGATGAAGGAATGCCGAAAAATTTACTTCAAATAGAGAGCTATAATCACGGAGTCAAAGGATTTACATACCAAAGTAAATTGGGGTCTTTTAAGAATACCCGCGAAATTGTCTCCCTCAATTCAAATCTTCAATATCATCCATTTTTCGCCCCTACTTATTAATAATAATTTGTTCAGATGGGATCCAAACGACTTTATTATCACGCCATTCACATACCTGATTCCCTTCTTGTTTATGTTTTAACAAAGCAGCGTTTATTCCTTTTTGAATAATTTTTGTTACTTTGGCCGGGTTGTTAAGAATTTTCGAAATATTATCATCCAGTACATTTTTATCTTTTTTCATTGGAAGTCTCCAAAAGTTGTTCCCATAAATTTTTATCTTTAACAATCAGATCGTTATGATTTGTTTCGGAAGCAATAAGAGAAAGTTGATTGGTATTTGAGTTATCGTAAACTTGCCATGAGTCAGCCAATGGACTATACAAATCGAAGAAATTTTTTAGACCCGCAGTATATCGTCTTCTAATGGTTGCTTCTGGAACGGAATGACCACCTGTTTTAAAACGCTCCTTGACTCTAAAAACGGCAAGATCGGCATTTTGCAACCATAAAAAAATCAAATGGAATTGATATCCTTGCTTTTGTAGTTTGGGTATCCACATCGCAAACGTTCGGCTGGCTAATGTTGTTTCGAATGCAAAATTTACCTCTTCATTTGCAAGCGTATGAATACGGTTTAACATAATACGACCAGCCTGAATGGCAGCTTTTTCAGGTTGATAAGCACAAAGTCCTTGGGCTATGACATCCGCGTTAACAAAATTATCTACATGTAATGCATCTTTTAATAAAGCAGGAGCTGCTGTTGATTTTCCAGCCCCATTAGGACCTGCAATAATGATTAAATGAGGCATATAATCTCCTCAGTGACACAGTCAAGTATCTTGATATTTTTATATTTCGGCATATACCTGTATCTCGGGTTTGTTGTTCAATAAATGTAAATAATCTACTTCCATGGTTTTTGTTGATAACTGTCTAATGATCTTATCAAGGTCGATAGAGGAATCATTTCGCAATAGATCATAACGACCATAGAAATTAATGTGAGTCCATGCGACAGGAGAAAATTTTTTAATTAAATTTGCCTGCGCTACATCCCCTTGTCTTTCATTATAATCCATAAGCTTTGTAAGGATACTTGCATTGTAATAGATAGTTGCATTAGCTAATAAACGAGCACATTCATTCCAAATGGAAATTTCTCTATCGTTTGTGCCGCGAAAATTTTTCCCATGAATCGAACTGATATGACGGCGTAATTGATGGTATGCTTCGCCTCGGTTTAATGCGCCTTGCACCGACTGCCGCACGACTACGTCGCTAATGTAGTCTAACAAATAATCACTCATTAAAACCGCATTCATATCCCATAATGGAAGTTTAGTTTGATTGCTAAAGGCATTACAACTCAACTTACTAATGATATTACTTTGATTCGTTTCGCCTATCAGTAGTGAGGCCAAAATATGTTGAATATTATTTTCTTGCTTGAGCAATCTATTAACATTGAGTTGACTTGATGGCTTAATAAGAAGATCTTCAAATTTCTTTGGATCAGAAAAAGAAATAATAGATTCTGTTTTAGTCGATAAAGAACGATAACGTGGAGCAAATACTTTATTGATGAGGTTAAGCAACAAAAAATTCAATTGATTGCTGCCTTCTGTGTCTGTTGAGAAAATGTCGGGTTGAACATTCGAGGTGTTGTTATATATCAGATCAAACAAATGACAGCTTTCATGTTCATTAGCGCCAATAATCTTAACATTCAATGGAATATGGTTAGCTAGCAGTGTGTAGGCAACGACACCTTTCATTAAACCAAAATATTTAGGCGAATATCTCGACAGTAGTGTATCAAATTCAGTAATGAATTTTTGTCCATCTAGACTAGCATGCAATAAATCGGCTGCAAAATTCCAGTGGCGAAATATAGGTAATGCCGCGATAGCACTGCTAATCACATCATTGGCATTACGTAATGTGGCCAATCGTATAAAATTTTGATCAGATGCAGCTAATTCGTTTTGTGGAAGATCACATAATTCAGCCATTTTGGCAGAGCCTAAATTCGTTCCTTTGCCGATAAGATTGGCAAGAATGCACAACTCATCAAGTTGGCTTTTCGCTTTATGGGGCTTGATATGGGTGAATTGTTGAATAAAACGCGTATGCTGATTCACCAAATGCAACACCTGACTAATACTAACTGTGGGAATTTTTTCATAAAAAGGGTTATTAAGCTCAATGTCCTTCTTCGTATAAGGCAATGTCCAAATAATAGAGCCATCTTTTGCTGTTTTAATTTTAACATCTGGATTCTGGCCATTCTGAATGGCCTCATTGATTGCAATAATTTTTTTATCCAACGGCTTAGCTTTTTCTTCAATAAATTGATCAACCGACTGATCTAAGCGGGGATTACTTAATTTTTTAAGCACAGCTTCTTTTTGGTTTAACCAATTTGGGAGTAATTCCGATTCTAGCGACCGATATTTTGTGCTGTCAGTAATAAA
>CAIYPC010000512.1 GCA_903927975.1 uncultured Bacteroidota bacterium
AAATTCTGCATCTTTTATTATATGAAGTTTCTAACTGTAATTTCAATTCTATTTATTCTTGAAAGTTGTAAGACAACAATAAATACTTTCAACACAACCGATAATAACAAAATAGGAGTTAAATCGAATAAATTTCGAGGAACAATTTTCAAGAACTCCTATTCAAAAGACAAATTATTTATTAATGGGATAGATAGTATAAATAGATTTACTCCTACAAAAGAAGATATTCAACTTGCTGAAATAATACTAAAACAACAAATCGAAAAACAAAATAACCCAAGAATAAACCAATTTGATAAAAGGCATTATGTTGATAAAAATCTAAATAAATATTTTAGACAATATGTTGGGTTTATAAATGCTAATGGCGACAGCGTCATTCACATCAATTTTTATTGGGACAGATTTACCTTAATGGAAAGGATGAAACGCTACGAGGACCGGCGTTTAGATTTTACTTCTGATTTTACAATAGTATTAGACGGGGGAAGCTATTATTGGAACGTCAATGTTAACCTGACAAAAGACACTCTTGAAAGACTTGAAATAAATGGCGAGGCTTAGTTTTACACCTCACGCAAATAAATATTATCATAAGCCGTAACTTAAATTAGCAAAGTGATGACCAACACATTTAATAATTGACAGCAAAACTTAAACCATACCATTACATCTTATCTCCATTGATATTTATTATTAGCGGACTTATTTTTGTTGCTTATGGATGGAGTTTTTTTTCGACAGTTACGGCAAGACACGGATTAAGTGGTGACATGTATTATTACTATAGATTGAGCAGGGCAGAATTTTCAGTGTACAATTTTTTGATAGCCGCATTTGCATTGTTTATTTGTATGCAGCTTTTAATTTTTAATTTTCAAGTCAATAGAAAAAAACTCATAAAGACATTTATTCGATTTCTATATTTTATTGGATTTATTATAGTTTGTGAAATTTATTTAAGTACACGATTTGTAGGAAAAGGATGACGCTATAGACTCATCCTTCTATACCCAAGTTCAGCTCCACCGCTCACAGGCATAATGCAGCCAGTTATAAATCTTGACATATCAGATGCAAGAAAAACACAGGCATCCGCAACCACATCGCCTTCAGGGCAATACCCTAATGGATGTATTTCATCCATATATTTTTCTATTCGCTCAGCATCTTTTTGTTCCTTGCCCCATTCGCGGAGCATCGGTGTCCATACAGCAGCAGGGGCAACTGCATTCACTCTTATTTTAAATGGCGCATAATCCAATGCCATTGATTTTGTCAATGTGTTTATAGCACCTTTTGTTGCTGTATAAGCGGCGTGGTTATCCTGACCAATTTCGCCAACCATGCTGCTAGTGTTAATGATGCAACCTTGTGATTGTTTCAAAGCTTCAATGCTAAACCTTGTTGTGAACAAAATACTTTTGAGGTTCACATCAAAAACTTTTTGCCATTCTGCATCCGTTGTTTCATGCAATGGTTTTGATGGCGAAGCAATGCCCGCATTATTATGTATCACATCAATGCGACCATATTTTTTTAACCCAAGTTCGATGGCAGATTGAACATCAACAGAAACTGATACATCTCCCAATACGGTACAATGTTCTTCTCCCAATTCTTTGATGCATTGTTCTAGAGATGCCGCATCGTTTGCCATCACGATTACTTTCGCCCCAGCTTCTTTATATTTCTTGGCACATTCAAAACCAATACCCATGGAGCCACCAGTTAAGAAAATGATTTTATCTTTTAATAGTAATGACATGGTTGATTGGTTGTTTTGAATAAATCAATTAGTGTGAAATACTTCTTCCATCTTTGCCCATGTTTCTTTTTTCCCGGCTGCTTCCGGCAATGGAATCTGAGTTGGGTCAGTCTCTTTCCACCAACGTTGTGTGGCAGTATCCGTGGCCATCTTTTGCATATCAGCTTTAAAATCTTTGCCCGCATATTCAAAGTAGCTGAACAAAAAATATTTGCCTTCAATCTCTTTTAGGAAGATGGAGTAGTTTTGGATATTGCTTTCTTTAATTTGTTTGAGAACAGCCGGCCATACTGCAGCATGAAGTGTTTTATAATACTCAAGCTTTTCTTTTTTTAATCCTGTTATCATGCCAAATCGCTGAACAGGATTTGTATTAGAGTCTTGTTTGATTACTGCTGTACTTACTGAATCTTTTTTCTCTGGATTGTTTTGTTGATTACTGCTATTGTTCATGCAAGAAACAAGCAATAGAATAGCAAAAATTGGGAAGAGATATTTTTTCATTGTTATTGTTTTTTGTTATCGAAAATTATTAATAAATAGTCTAATAATTAATCTCACAAATACATCTTTACTTAGCAGTTATGCCTATCTGAAGGTCCAGAACAAATAAACCATAACACCTAATAACACAAAGGTTAAAAATTTGTAATTCCCTATTCCTCTCCAGCGAGCTCCCTGCAAGGGCTCGCGCCAGTTTTTCCAATACAATCCTTCGCTTTGTGCAGTATGCTGAACAGGATATACAAATGAAAAAGTCACCTGCATCACAAGGCATGCACAGAAAAGATAAAATGCCATCATCATAAAAGGTATGTGGCTGAACTCAGTGGTTGTGAAAATTTTATTTATAACAAACACCAAAGCACCGAGTGCGGATCCGAACCATAATGTAAGCTTCGCAGATTTTGCAGATGCTTTTTTCCAGAAAATGCCCAAAAGAAATACGCATGTTATTGGTGGCGCGATATGTGCAATGATATCATTCGTGCCATTAAAAATGCTTTCATATTTATTGATTAAAGGAAGAAGACCTAATGATAATACCAAAGCAATCCCACCGGTGATCCTCCCGACTTTCACCAATTGCTTGTCTGTTGTTTCAGGGCGATAGCGTTTGTAAATATCATAACCGGCCATTGTTGAAATTGAATTCAGTGCTCCTGAAACTTGGCTCATCAATCCAGATAATAATGCAGCTACTAAAATGCCAATCAACCCACTTGGCAAAAGCTGTGTTATCATCAATGTATAAATGCCTTTGGTCATGATGATTTCTTTTCCCGTTTCATCAATTGCTTTCAATGAACTGACATCAAGTTTGCCGGATTGTGCCAGCGCATAAGCAAACAAACCGGGCATCACAAAAATGAACACAGGTAATATTTTAATGAACCCACAGAACAATGGGCCAACTCTTGCATGGTTCACATCTTTTGCGCCAAGCACACGCTGAACAATGGTTTGATCCGCGCACCAATACCAAATACCAAGAACGGGGTAGCCCAAAAAAATTGCATACCATGGCATGCCGCTGCTGTCGCCATGCGGACGGAGCATAGAAATTTTTTCAAGATGACCAGCGCTTTTCAGTTCGCTCACCATTGGGTTCCAGCCTCCCATTTTATGATATGCTGCAATGCTAATGACCATTGCTCCTGTGATCAATACAATAGTTTGAATTGATTCTGTTACCACCACTGCTTTCAATCCGCCAACAATAGTATAAATAGCTGCAATAATAGTGATGATGATAACGCTTGTGTACATATTTACACCGAACAATGTTTTTAAAACGATGCCGCCTGCAAGCATAGAAAAAGCTATATGGATAATGATGGCTGAAACAACGGAGATGATCACCAGCCAATCGCGACATGCACGGTCATATCTTTTCTCCAAGAAATCAGGTAGTGTTGCAACGCCTGATTTTATATAGAAGGGCACAAAAAACAATGCTAACAAAATAAGTGTGAATGCTGCCATCCATTCAAAGTTGCCATTGAGTAAGCCAGTATCAAACCCGCTCTGAGCAAGGCTTACCAAATGCACCGTTGAAATGTTTGTAGCAAATAAAGCAAGCCCTATTGCTGGCCAGCGCAAAGTTTTTCCTGCGAGAAAATATTCATTCGCCGCATTTGCTTTACTTTTTTTTCTGTGGTTGATGCCATACCATAACCCAACTGCAAGGATGGCGAGTATATAAAAAATACTAATAAAAATATCTACGTTCTTTATCATTTGGCAAGAAGGGTTAAGTGAGTTTAGGGTTAAGGAAAATTAATTTTATTTCGATTCCCGTGGTATTATTTAAAAACGAGTCCATAAATTTCTTATAAGAAAAAACTTTAAATTCTCAAGGATTTTTTCTTTGAAAATTTTCTATTGAGTGTTGGATATTGAATGTTTCCATAGTTAAATAAAATTGTATCATTTTACTTCAAATCGCAATTGCTGCCAACTTCCTGCGGCGTAATATATCTGCCTTCTTCAATGCGCACAGGCTGCACAAAATGTTTTTGAAGATGGGGGATATGTTCCAAAAACAAGGCCTCATGCCCCAATGAAATATGATTGAACAATACAAGGTGCTGATGCAATTGCCCCATATCACCAACATGCGGCACAACGGGAACATTATATTTTCGGCATAATAAACTGACTGTAATAAATTCACTAACTCCACCAACCCTTACCGCATCCACTTGCATAAAACCCGCGCACTTGCTTTGCAAATAATTTTTAAAAATAATTCGGTTCGGCACATGCTCGCCCAATGCCAGTTTTGTTGGCGCAATAGAATCAGCAAGAACTTTATGTGCAAGCACATCATCAGGGTGTGTTGGCTCTTCAATCCAAAATGGATCCATCTCCTGCAATTGCTTACAAATTTTTAATGCCTGCGGCAATGTCCATTGTTGGTTGGCATCGAGCATTATCTTCACGCCATCGCCAGCAACTTCCCTTACCATTTTTGATCTTCGGATATCTCTTTCAAAATCTTTTGATCCCACTTTTAATTTCATTGCCGTGAATCCTTCGCCAACCGCTTTGGCAACATTCTCTCTTACTTTTTCATCTGGATAATTGAACCAGCCGATAGATGTGTTATAACCTGGATATCCTTTCTGCAAAATACTTTTGCGTAGTTCCTTATCCGCACCATTTGATTTTATTAATGCAATTGCTTCTTCTTTTGTCAGCTCATCTTCGAGATAAGAAAGATCAAGTGTTTGAATGATTTGTTCAGGTGTAAGATCAATCAACAATTTCCAAAGGGGTACTTGCCTTTTTTTCGCCCACAGGTCATAACAGGCATTAGTAACCGAAGCAAGCGCAAGATGCACAATGCCTTTGTGCGGGCCGAGCCAACGAAACTGTTGCTCATTAGAAAGCTGATTGAACGTGTTGCCAAAATCTGCCATCAGCTCTTCAATATCTTTCCCTCTTAATTGATCTGCATAAAATTGAGCAGCTTTGCAAACCAGATCATTTCCTTCGCCAAGTGTGAATGCAAAACCAGTTCCTATAATACCGCTATCATCGTGCAACTGTGTTACGGCATACGAATAAATAGGATCCCTGTGAATGGCATCGCTTCCTGCGCCATGACCCAATGGGAACCTGCGATCACTTATTTCTATTTTTGAAATCATTCGCTATCGATTATTTTAACTACTAAAAACTTACGACTTATCACTTACCACTTTTCTCACTTTATCACCGGAATGGCTTCTGCATTTCCATCTATTTCTAAAACTATTACAGGATCATTGTCAGCATTTAACGTGCTTGGCAAATCAAGTGTGATATTTCCATCTTGTGTATAATTTATAGCGGCACCTTTTAATAAAGAGGCTTTGATGATTTTTTGTCCAGTCAATGCAGGCAACATTAATTTGTTGTCTGTTATTGAAAGCACATGCACATAAATTTTATTGCCTTTTCGGGTGGATGTATAATTATCCGTTGGTGCCCATGGGCCTCCTTTTGTACTATAAATACTTTCTCCATTTATTTTAAGCCAATCACCAATTTCTTTCAGGCGTTGCACTTGTCTTGCTTCGATTCTTCCATCTGCCATCGGCCCAACATTCAATAAAAGATTTCCATTGCCGCCAGCCGTTTTTGAAATAATATCCAAACATGTTTTTAATGATTTCATTTTATCATTTGGTTTCCATGCCCATTGATCGCAAATGGTGAAACAGCTTTCCCATGGCATGTCCATATTTATTTTTCCTACGGATTGCTCTGGTGTATCGTAATCTCCAATCATTTCAGACAGGTTAATTGAATTATTATCTACACCTGAAAAATGTTTTCCCAATCGGTTATTCGTGATAAGCGTTGGTTTTAATTTTTTAAGATAAGCATACAAATCTTTTCCCATCTCTTCAGTCCATGGGCTTTCCCATTGTCCATCGAACCAAAGCATATAAGGATCATATTTGGTGATCAGTTCTTTCAATTGATTTTTCATGTAAACAATATATCTTTTCATGTCCGATTTTGGATCAGGAATATGCTGTTGTGGGGAATGAATCGGATAATCTGGATGATGCCAATCGAGCACTGAATAATAGATACAAAATTTAATACCTTCTTTTTTGCAGGCTTGTTGCAATGCACCAACAATATCTTTTTTATAAGGCGTGTTTGCAATATCAAAATCTGTGTAAGCAGAAGGCCACAAACAAAAACCATCGTGGTGTCGGGCAGTGATGGTGAGATATTTCATGCCCGCGTCTTTTGCCGTTTTCACAATTTTGTCTGCATTGAATAATACAGGATCAAATTCGTTATGCAAATTATCATACTCAGATTTTAAAACCTGCCTTTCATTCTTAACGGTATCAACCCTGCTCCAGCCAATCTCTGTGCCACGAAGAGCAACAGGACCGAAATGTATGAACATGCCGAAGCGTTTGTCCATAAATCCGTTCATCACGGCTTTGGAAGTTTTTACCTCCACTGGTTGTTGCTGTGCATTGGCGCTATTTATTATTAATGATAGGAAAAGCGCTGCAAGCAGTAAACTTTTTGAATGCGCTGAGAATTGATTTAGAATACTGTGGTGCTTGAATAGAATTCTTTGTTTCCTTTTTACATTGGCAGGCATGAGCGAATTTTTTGGTTGATAAAAAATCAAATCTATATTTTTATTACAAAGGAGCGATGGTTTATTCGTCTTTTGTGATGGACTATTCTATTATTTGGGAATACAGATTAATTTTTTTCAATAAAACAGGAGTCAATTAATGAATGTAAAGTACTTGCAGAAATTTTATAGATAAATGACAAAATATTTTACTAGTAAAATAACTTTACTTGCAAAAGACTATTTTTAACCTTGTCTATAATAAAGAGGAAAATGGTTTTTGAATTCAACGAACAATTATTGATTTTTGATGTGAACAGTTTAAAAACAAATAGACGAAGATGAAAGTAGGATTGTTTATTCCTTGTTATGTAAATGAATTTTATCCCAACGTTGCAATAGCAACAATGGAGCTGCTTGAAAAATATGGCGCAGACGTGGATTATCCGATTGGTCAATCATGTTGTGGGCAGCCAATGGCAAATTCCGGATTTGAAAGCGCAAGCCAAGGTTGCAATGAATTGCTCACAAAAAATTTTTCTTCCTTCGATTATATTGTTTGCCCCTCGGGAAGTTGCACACTTCACATTAAAGATCATTTGCACAGCGAAAAAAATGAGGCTGATGCGAAAAGCATTCGTAGCAAAATTTATGAACTCACAGAATTCTTAACGGATGTATTGAAAGTGGAAAAGCTCGATGCAAAATTTCCCCACAAAGTTGGTATGCATCAAAGTTGCCACGGACAACGCGGGCTGAAACTTTCTCAAATGAGTGAGCTTGTTGCCTCACCATTTTCAAAACCATTACAGTTGCTGCAAATGGTGGAAGGGATTGAACTGATCGAATTGAAAAGAACAGATGAATGTTGCGGTTTTGGTGGAACGTTTTGCGTTGCTGAAGAAGCCGTGAGCGTGAAGATGGGAAAAGATCGAGTGAAGGATCATGAAAACAATGGTGCAGAATTTATAACAGGGGTTGATATGAGTTGTTTAATGCATCTCGAAGGGATTTTGAAAAGAAAGAAAAGCAACATAAAAGTGAAACACATTGCGGAGATATTGAACAGTTGATAAAATTAATTGATGATGTTGTTGGTCAGGCGACCAACAACGGCGAAAAAATAATTTTCAGAAAAAAATATGATGGAAAGCAAAGGCAAGGATCACGCACAATTATCAGACATCTTTAATAAAGATGAACCAAGAGTGGATTGGCATGATGAAACATTGTGGTTCGTGCGGCAGAAAAGAGATAAAGCAGTTAAAGCAATTCCTGAATGGGAACAGTTGAGAGAAACTGCATCGCAGATTAAGAACAATGTGCTTTCTAACCTTGATGGATACCTGATTCAGTTTGAAGAAGAAGCAAAAAAGAATGGAGCTATCATTCATTGGGCCGCAGATGCGAAAGAACATAATGAAATTGTGTATAGCATTCTTGCAAAGCATTCAGTGACAAAGATTGTAAAAAGCAAATCGATGCTCACGGAAGAATGTCATTTGAATCCTTATTTAAAAGAAAAAGGAATTAATGTGGTTGATACGGATCTTGGTGAGCGGATCGTGCAATTGGCAGACGAAACGCCAAGCCATATTGTGTTGCCTTGCATTCATTGGAAAAAAGAAGAGATCGGAGAATTGTTCCATCATCATTTGGGAACACCAAAAGGAAATGCCGATCCGCAATTTCTAACCAATGCTGCACGATTGCATTTGCGCCAAAAATTTTTGACCAGAAAAATTGCGATCACGGGCGTAAATTTTGCTGTTGCAGAAACGGGTGAATTTGTTGTGTGCACCAATGAAGGCAATGCAGATATGGGAGCACATCTTGCCGACGTGCATATTGCTTGCATGGGCATTGAAAAAATTATTCCTCATAGAAAACATCTTGGCATTTTTCTTCGCTTGCTTGCACGTAGCGCAACGGGTCAACCGATAACAACTTATTCAAGCCATTTCAGATCGCCGCGCAAAAATCAGGAGTTGCATATTGTGCTTGTTGATAATGGAAGAAGTGTTCAGCTTGGTAGAAAAGATTTTCGCAATTCTTTAAAGTGTATTCGTTGCGCAGCATGTTTCAACACATGTCCTGTTTATAGAAGAAGTGGTGGTCATAGTTATCACACTGCTATTGCGGGTCCGATTGGATCGATCCTTGCGCCAAATTTAGATATGAAGCAATATGCTGATCTTCCTTTTGCTTCTACATTATGTGGTTCATGTTCCAATGTTTGTCCGGTGAAAATTGATATACATGATCAGTTGTATAAATGGCGACAAGTATTGGTGAAAGAAGGGCATGTTGGCATCGCAAAAAAAGCAGGCATTAATGGAATGGCTTTCATGCTTAATCATCCAGGCTTATTAAAAGTTGTTGGAAAGACGGGAAGATGGGCGATGAGGAATATTCCTTTTGTGGTGAATAATAAAATGAACCCGTGGTATAAGCAAAGAGATTTGCCTGAAGCGCCGACACAATCTTTTAATGAATGGTATGTGAAAAATAAATCTAAAAAGAATGAGCAGTAGAGAAACAATTTTGGCGGCTGTGCAACTGGCTCGACCTGATCACATTCAATTGCCCGAATTAAAAAAGTATGAACAGGGCTTTGATGATTTACAACAACAGTTCGCTAAAGTTTTAGAAACAATTGGTGGCAAGGTATACGAAGTGAATTCCGAAGAAGAAATTTTTACTGTTGTCAACGAAAAATTTAAAGGGGAAAAAAGAATTGTCTCAACGCTTTCATCAGTTCCTGATGGAATAGAAATAATTCGTAACGGAACAGAACCCCACACGCTTGAAGATATAGATTTAGCAATCATCAATGCGCATTTTGGAGTAGCAGAAAATGGCGCTGTGTGGACTACAGAAGATATTACCATAGAAAGGGTATTGCCATTTATTTGTCAACATCTGGCAGTTGTGATCCGCCGTAAGGATATTGTTGCAACTATGCAAGATGCTTATGATATTATTGGAAATAATGATTATGGATTTGGTGCATTCATCGCAGGTCCTTCTAAAACGGCGGATATAGAACAGTCGTTGGTGCTTGGTGCACATGGACCCAAAACGATGACTGTTTTTATATTAAATTAAAAATCCTATAAAAATAAAATCGATGAATACTTTGAAGTGATTTTTTGTTTTTATTTTTTTTATATTGGGACGAAATGCCTGACAAAATTGTCTATAATAATTATCCATCCTAAGAAATTTTTTTTAAGAAAGATTATCTGACGATTTAAATAAAAACCTTATGCCTAAACGCCGCGATGGATTTGAAGGCGAAAAATTAATTTCATTGCCTGATTCCGTATGGGAAAATGCTATTAAAGCAAATCCTGTTCTTAGTCAATTATACGTCACACATATTGGTTATTTCCCAAAAGCATCTTCTCATTATCGCGACAGAAGAAAAGGTTGCGCTGATAATATTCTTATTTATTGTTTGCGCGGAAAAGGTTGGTATTCTGTTAATGGAAAAAAATTTGAGGTAGGCGTTAATCAATATTGCATTATCCCTGCAACAATGGAACATATCATGTACGGTGCGGACGAAAAAGATCCGTGGACAATATATTGGGTGCATTTCAGCAGTCAGAAAATCGAACTCATTAATAAATGTTTTAAAATCGCTTTATGCGATGGACCACAAACCATTTTGTTCAATGAAAAGGGAATTCAATTATGGGATGAAATGTACCACAATCTTGAAATGGGCTACAGCTCTGAAAATTTGACCAAGACTAATTTATGTCTGTATAATTTTATAGCAACCTTTGTTTTTCCTGATAAGCATATTGACGAACATAAGCGAGTTGCTAAGGACATGATCAATGAGACAATCCATTTGATGCGGGATAAAATTTCCGAAAGACTTACTGTTGAAGATTTAGCTGCAGAAAACAATCTCTCCGCTTCGCATTTTACTTTCCTTTTTCGTAAAGCAACAGGCATGTCGCCACTTGATTATTTTATTCATTTGAAATTGCAGAATGCTTGTTTGCTGCTTCACGCTTCTGACATCCGGATAAAAAATATTGCCGATATGTTGGGTTAAGATGATCCGTATTATTTTTCTCGTCTCTTTAAAAAATATATGAACATCTCGCCTGATCGGTACAGGCTTTTAGGAAGAAGAGAGGACTCAGATAAAATTGAACAAATTCAATTTGCAGGGAACATTTTGTAGTGTAGGAATTAGAAATCGCAGATTTAATATAGAGAGATAAAGATTAGGATTGTTGGCATCATCATATCAATCCAAAAACTTTCCTTTTAATTCCGGAGTCGGGATCCAGCATGCTTCTTTTTTGCCGAACCATTTGTAGCGATTTTTTGCAATGAAATTATAAACGCCATCACGAATAAATTTTGGCACGATGATGAATGCATAAAACAATTGCCATCCGTTGCCTATATGTTTCAACATCCGCAATGCACCAGATGAACGTGTATATAATTTATCATTTTCAACCAGCATAAAAGAATTGAAACTGTCTTCTGGGAGATTGAATTTTTTTAAATATTCTTGTCCTGCTTTGCCTTGTAATGATCCAAAAAGAAATTGATTTTTTTTATCGTGCCTGATAATAAACTGAACGCTGTTGCTACAGAGATTGCAAACGCCATCGAAGAGAACGATTTTTTTATCTGAGGTCATTGAGGTGCAAAGTTAGTAACAAAGAGAGGAAGTAGGGAAGTCTGAAAGACAGAAAGTCCAGAAGACCTGAGATGATGATTTATTCAGTTCTTCCGGACTTCCCGACTTTTCTGACTTTCGGTCTATTTCTCTATTTCAAATTATGAAATACTTTCTGCACGTCTTCATCTTGTTCTAATTTGTCAACTAACTTAAGAACTTCTTCTGCTTGTGCTTCGGAAAGCTCAACAGTTGTGTTAGGGATCCATTCCAATTCCGCGCTGATAGGTGTGATCTTTTTTTCTTCCAACGCTTTTTGCATATTTCCGAAATTGTTGAACGCAGTTCGCAATACCAATATCGGTTCGTCGTGCTCGCCAGATCCTTCGCCCATTTCTTCCAAGCCTGCATCTATTAATTCAAATTCCAGTTCTTCCTGGTTCAATCCTTCTGGTTTTAATTTGAATACGCCCATCTTTCTGAACTGAAAGCTCACGCTGCCACTTGTTCCCATGTTTCCGCCGCCCTTCGTGAAACAGCTTCGCAAGTTGGCCACTGTTCTTGTATGATTATCAGTTGCCGTTTCAGCAAGCACAGCAACACCGTGAGGCGCATATCCTTCGTACAAAATTTCTTCAATGTTCTCCATCTCTTTGCCCATCGCTCTCTTAATGGCAGCCTCTACACGGTCTTTCGGCATGTTCACGCTCTTGGCATTTTGAAAGCAACGACGGAGTGCGGGGTTTGTGGCTTGATCAGGGCCGCCATTTTTAACGGCAATGGCTATCTCTTTTCCAATTCGGGTGAATTGTTTTGCCATCCTGTCCCAACGGGCAAACATCGTATGCTTTCTTACTTCAAAAATCCTTCCCATATTTTTTTGTTGTTTGTAGTTTGTTGTTTGTGGTTCAGAGATCTCTGTTCATTGTTCATGGTTGATGGTTCATAGCTATGATCGCCATTTTGAACTCCCAACTCAAAACTCGTAACTCAAAACTCGTAACTCAGAACTCAGAACTCAGAACTCAGAACTCCCGACTGCTTTTCGGTCGGCAAAATTAACAGAACCAATTCAAATAAAAAACCGCCCGAAGGAGGTTCTTTGTTTAATTGAAATCTTTTGCTTTGGGGAGTATATCACTCGGATTTTTTAGTTTGCTATGATGCCGACTATATAAGAAGTAAACAAACAAACCTAATATCATCCAAGCGAACGCTGCTATTAAAGTGTCTTTATCTAAACCAACAATCATCAACAAACAAATAGCGGCTCCTAAAATTGAAACAACAGGAGCAAGCGGTGCCCTAAACGGGCGTTCAATATTTGGTGACTTTACCCTTAAAATCAAAACACCAATACTAACAAGCACAAAAGCGAACAATGTTCCGAATGATGTAAGATCGCCTGCAACGCTTCCCGGAACAAAGGCTGCAAATAATCCTACAAACACAAAAAGGATCATATTGCTTTTATAAGGTGTCCTGAATTTAGGATGCAAAGCAGAGAAGACTTTCGGCAACAAACCATCTGTTGACATTGTGTAGAATACACGGCTCTGTCCCATCAACATCACTAATATGACAGAGGAGAAACCTGCTAGGATAGCAACCGTTACTGATGTTGCTAGCCACTTGTATCCATGCATGTAAGTAGAAATCGCATACACAACAGAAGCTTCTCTTCCTTTTGCTGGGTCAACAAAATCTTTCCAACTTGCAACGCCAGTTAATACATGTCCAAATAATATGTAGAGAATTGTACAAACAACGAGCGAACCTAATATACCGATTGGCATATCCCTTTTTGGATTTTTTGCTTCTTGTGCTGCCGTGCTCACTGCATCAAATCCGATGAATGCAAAAAACACAATTGCAGCGCCACCAAGCACACCGCCCCATCCATGTTTGTTCCATCCACTATAATCTGCTATCACTTTGCCAGCCTGATCAACAACGGGTGGTGTGTTAGCAGGGATCAAATAAGGCGTGTGATTTTCCGGCTTCATAAACTGCCAGCCGACGATAATAAAAATAATTACTATGGCAACTTTAATAAACACAATGATTGCATTTACCATTGCTGATTCCGCGGTTCCCTTGATTAAAAGAAGCGTTATCACCAACAATATAAAAAGTGCTGGAAGATTGATGATACCTTGTTGATGAACTCCTGCTGCATTTGTGAAACTTTCAAAAGGCGAGTGGCACAAAGAGTATGGGATTCCCCCATCAAAAAGTATGTTCAAATATTCACTCCATGCAATTGAAACGGTAGCTGCTCCCAATGCATATTCCATAATCAATGCCCAACCAATAATCCATGCTATCAATTCGCCCATCGTAACATACGAATATGCGTAAGCGCTTCCTGCTATTGGGATCATAGCTGCAAATTCAGCATAACATAATCCTGCAAAAGCACAACCGATCGCTGCAACAATAAATGATAATGTTACTGCGGGACCCGCTGCTTGCCCTGCTGCTGCTGCAGTCCTTACAAACAAGCCTGCGCCGATGATTGCTCCTATGCCAAGCGCAACAAGGCTTCCGGCGCCAAGCGTTCTTTTCAGACCTTTTTCATTATCTGCAGCCTGTGCTAATAAAACAGTTAAGGATTTCTTTCGGAATAAACTCATAACAGTTAATTATTGGTGATAGAGTTGGTAAAAAATAGAGCTCGTAAAATAAACAAATATTCAATACGCTGGTTTTTTCTTTTTAGGTAATGAGTTATAAGTGTTAAGTGATAAGGGATAAGTAGTGTGTGGGTTTTTTTAAAATAATTACATACTTACAACTAGGCTCTTATCACTTACAACTTATCACTTACCACTACTACTCACCATTAAAGTTTTGTCAAGTCAATATTTTTCTATTCTTTGCACAATCATTCACTTCACTGCTTATGAGGAAAATCGGGCTAACCGGATGGATTTTGATTGCAATGTTCGCCGGCATTATTACTGGGCTTGTTATTCATTTCAACGCACCGAAAGAATTTATTGACAATTTCTCATCGGGCATTTCACTGCTCACTGAAATTTTTCTCCGATTAATAAAAATGATAATCGCACCGCTTGTTTTTGCAACGCTCGTTGTTGGCATTGCAAAAATGGGCGATATAAAAGCAGTTGGAAGAGTAGGGGGGAAAACCTTATTGTGGTTCATGAGCATGTCTTTGTTATCTCTTGTGTTTGGATTGATTGTGATGAATGTTCTTCAGCTCGGCGAAAAGCTCCATCTTCCTTTGCCTCCCTCAACAGCGACAACTGCCATCGAACAATCTTCATTATCATTCAAAAATTTTATTGAGCATGTTTTCCCTGAAAGTATTGTTCAGGCAATGGCGAGCAACCAAATTTTGCAGATAGTTGCATTCTCTGTTTTTTTTGGCATTGCAACCGCGGCAATAGGAGAATCGGGCAAGGTTATCATCAAAGGGCTTGATGCCGTCGCACATGTGGTTTTAAAAATGACAGGCTATGTGATGAAGTTTGCGCCTGTAGCGGCCTTCTCCGCCATCGCTGCTATCCTTGCTATTAAAGGGCCGGAAATTTTATATACTTATGGAAAATTTATTATCAGTTTTTACATAGCCATTCTTTGCCTCTGGGGTTTTTTAATATTGATTGCATCTTTGTTCATTGGCAAACGTGCGCTTATCTTGGTGGGTCGCGTGAAGGACGCTGTGCTGCTGGCTTTCAGCACGGCAAGTTCTGAGTCTGCTTTCCCACAACTGCTTAGGGAACTGGAAGAATTTGGATGCCCAAATAAAATTGTGAGCTTCGTTTTGCCTCTTGGTTATTCTTTTAATTTGGATGGTAGTATGCTGTATATGACTTTTGCGTCTTTATTTATTGCTCAGGCTTACGGCATTCACATGTCGATTGGGCAACAATTCTCAATGTTGTTGGTTTTAATGCTCACTAGCAAAGGCATCGCAGGTGTTCCAAGAGCATCATTGGTGGTGATTGCAGGAACACTTTCTATGTTCGGTATTCCGCAACAAGGCTTATTATTGCTGCTCGGCATCGATCAGATTTTAGATATGGCAAGAAGCGCGACAAATGTTGTTGGCAACAGCCTAGCAACTGCCGTCGTGAGCAAAATGGAAACGGGAATGGATTAACTGATAACTTAACATCTTGACACAATGGGAAAAGGATTCATACAACAGTTTATTGAATGGATAATTCACAATGGCGGGTTATATATGCTGCTGTTCGTGATTTTTGCAGAGACCGGATTGTTCGTTGGTTTTTTTCTTCCAGGTGACAGCTTGCTTTTTGCAGCGGGCATTTATATAAAAGATCTGGCAAAGGAATTTTTCGATATTCATTACAGCGTGATTATTATTCTGGTCATCATTGCTTCCATCATTGGCAATATTGTTGGGTTTTGGTTTGGTAACAAAGCTGGACCAATGCTCTATCAACGAAAGGATTCATTTTTATTTAAGAAAAAACATTTGCTTCGTGCTCATGATTTTTATGAGCAATATGGGAAAGGTACCATCTTCCTTGCAAAATTTTTGCCCATCATCAGAACCTTTGCACCAATCGTCGCTGGCATTGTGAAGATGGATAAAAAAACTTTTCATTTTTATAATATCATCGGTAGCATTTGTTGGGTGACCTCGATGATGCTTGGCGGGCATTTTTTGCAATCAATCATTTGGCGAAAATTTGGTTATAGCTTAAAAGATCATATTGAAGTAATTACCATCGTCATTATATTGATCACCACTTTGCCAGTTCTTTACAAATTATTTTTTGGAAAGAAAAAAGAAGGCACAGAACAAAAACCATCTTAAAAAATATATTAAGCAGCATGGAGCAGAAAAAAATTTCCTTTTTTAATATCGCTGTAATTGTTGGCGCACTCGGTTATTTTGTGGATATCTATGATCTGTTATTGTATAGCATCATTCGTGTGCCTTCACTAAAATCGCTTGGTCTTGATGCTGAAGCTATCGATAAACAAGGTTTGCATATTCTCAACATTCAGATGATTGGATTATTGATTGGTGGAATTATCTGGGGAGTTTTGGGAGATAAGAAAGGAAGATTGAAAGTTTTGTTCGCTTCTATCATTCTATATTCACTTGGAAATATCGCAAACGGATTTGTTCATACAGTCAATCAATATGCAATCGTGCGATTTATTACAGGACTTGGACTCGCAGGCGAGCTTGGCGCAGGCATTACGTTGGTAAGTGAATTGATGCCAAAAGAAAAAAGAGGAATTGCTACTTCATTAGTTGCGGGTATTGGTTTGAGCGGTGCGGTGTTTGCTTATTTTGTCAGACAACAATTTGTTGGTGCCGATGGAAGTGGTTGGCGCACTTGTTATTTCATTGGTGGCGGCTTAGGTTTTTTATTATTGTTCCTTCGTGTAGGCGTTCTTGAATCGGGCATGTTTAAAAATATTGCACAGAGTGAAAATGTTAAGAAAGGAAACTTTTTTATGTTGTTCACGAATGGCAAACGGTTTAAAAAATATCTCATGGCTATTTTGATTGCCTTGCCGAATTGGTATGTGATTGGGATCCTAATTTCGTTTTCAAACAAGTTTGCAGCCAATATGGATATTAAGGGAAAAGTGGATCCGGGTAAAGCCGTGATGGTGGCTTATGCAGCAATTTCTATTGGAGATATTTTAATTGGCTTTGTCAGTCAATGGTTCAAAAGCCGAAAAAAATCTTTACTTCTATTTCATGTCATTACTGCGATTGCCGTGGTATGGTATTTTAATTTGCAGGGACAATCCGCGAACAACGTTTATATAGTATGTATCTTTCTTGGCTTTGGCACAGGCTTCTGGGCAATGTTTGTTACGATGGCTGCGGAACAGTTCGGTACAAATATCCGCGCAACAGTTGCCACAACGGTTCCCAATATGGCAAGAGGATCTTTGGTGCTCGTTTCCCTCTTGTTTAATTCCTTGCAAGGATCATATAGTTATTTAACGAGCGGCTGGATAACCGGTATTGTTGTTTTCGCCATTGGTTTTATTGCGCTTGCGATGACAGAAGAAACTTTCGGGAAAGATTTGAATTATATTGAGCAATAGTATTCTCTGATTTTTTTCGCTTTATATTAATTCGTAAAAATTCGTGTAATTCGCGTATGAAATTTCTCGTCATCCGCTTTTCTTCTATTGGTGATATTGTTTTGACAACCCCTGTTGTGCGATGTCTTAAAAAACATATTGTGACTGCGGAAGTGCATTATCTCACCAAAGATTCTTTTAAAAATATTCTTGCTGCAAATCCTTATATCGATAAAATTCATTTGCTAAAAGATAATCTGGATGAAACGATCGAAGCATTAAAGCAAGAAGATTTTGATTATGTAATTGATCTTCATCATAATGTTCGCACATTAAAAGTGAAACGTGCATTGAAGAAGAAATCTTTCTCTTTTAATAAATTGAATATTGAGAAATGGCTGATCACTGCTCTCAAAATAAACAAACTTTCATCTGCGCATATAGTTGACCGTTATCTTGACACCTTAAAATCTTTTGGCGTAAAAAATGATAATGCTGGTCTTGATTATTTCATTCCTGAAAATGAATATGTGAAAGAACGCGATATTCCAACTTCGCATCATGCGGGCTATATCGGGATTGTCATTGGCGCTGCATATTTCACCAAAAAATTCCCGTTGCACAAATTGCAGGAATTGTGTGCATCTATTGTTCATCCAATTATTTTATTAGGAGGGCCGGAAGACAAAGAAGAAGGCGATACGATTGCGGCATCAGATAATGTGAAGATTTATAATGCTTGCGGAAAATTCAGTTTGAATGAATCTGCTGATTTGGTTCGCAGAGCAAAATTGATTGTGACGAATGATACAGGTCTCATGCACATCGCATCCGCATTCAAGCGACCAATCATTTCTTTATGGGGAAATACCATTCCTGAATTTGGTATGTATCCTTATTATGGAGAAAATTTTATCCGTGCCACGGTTCAAAACCGTGGCACGGATGTGCAACCTTACGAAATAATGGAAGTGAAAAACCTTTCATGCAGACCGTGCTCAAAAATAGGATACAAAAAATGCCCCAAAGGGCATTTTAAATGTATGGAATTCATAAGTGTAAATGAGGTTGAAAAGAAAGTGTATAGTTATTTGAATGTGAAGAAAGTTTAGGCTGTTTGTGGTTGTGGTTTGTTGGTTATGGTTCATAGTTCATAGTGAAATATTTATGCAAGTTCGTCAATGAACTATCAACTCTAAACTCGAAACTACTTAATATGCTCTCCCGTCCATTCTCCATCGCTGGAAAAAAGATTGAAGCCTTCATTTGAATCTGGGCATAAGAATCTTCCTGTCCAAGTTCCATCAAGCTTAAATTCATTGAACGTTTCACCGTAAGAACTTCTCACAAAATATCCAGTCCAATCGCCGGTCGAGTTAAATGATAACATGATGTATTGATTGGCAATAGAAATAAATCCAATCAGTTTATCATCTTTATCAAATAAAAAATCTCCTGTCCACAATGAATTCTTTGGATGAAGCGCATTCGTGAACATTGGGTTCAGTGACTGACTGGTTGAAGGATTGAAAGTAGGATTTGAAACGGGGCTGATTGATGCATTTTTAGAAGGGTTCAATGCATCATTATGCATTGGGTTCACATTCCAATTGTATTTAGGGTTGATAGACGAATTCGCTATCGGATTAATTTTGTCGTTGTGCGACGGGCTGAGATTGAAATCGAGCAGCGGGTTATGCTTTTGAAGACCGGTTTGGCCAATAGCAATGTTGGCTGCGAAGATAAAAGGCAATAGAATCAACGCTAACTTTTTCATTTGTTGGTGATTTAAGTTTCTTAAAAAGTTAGTTTAAAAGGGCAAACAAGACCTGATAGGAGATGGAAGAATAAAGGCTTTAGGAAAAATTTTTGCTAAGGATGGGAAAAATGTGATGACTAAGATAATATGCTTTTTTGGAAAAACAAAGAAGTTTGTTGTTTGTAGCTTATTGTTTGTGGTTGTTTACATTCGGTATGTGCGTATAGCTTAGCACATTCTTTTTCCCAAATAAAAAGTCCGGTAGAAAAGTATCAAACTCTTTTCTACCGGACTTCAATATTTGTGTGATGCGCGATCTAAAAACCACAAACCACAAACTCGAAACTACAGTGTCTTCAACACATCATTCATACTTCTCACTGCATCAGCGCTTTTATTGAAAAGAGCTTGTTCTTCTTCATTCAGTTCAAGGTCGACAATTTTTTCCCAGCCATTTCTCCCAATGATAACAGGAACGCCGAGACAAATATCTTTTTGTCCATACTCTCCATCCAATTTCACACAGCAAGTGATCAATTTCTTTTCATCTCTCACAATACTTTCTACCAAAGCAGCACCAGCAGCACCGGGAGCATACCATGCGGAAGTGCCAATCAATTTTGTGAGTGTTGCGCCACCAACCATAGTGTCAGCAACAATTTGTTTTTGTTTTTCTTCGCTCAATAAACTTGTAACAGGAATGCTGTTCCATGTTGCAATGCGAATCAAAGGAATCATCGTTGTGTCACCGTGACCACCTACAACAATGCCATTCAGATCTGAAGGGCTTGCGCCAAGGTGTTGGCTAAGCTGATATTTGAAACGTGCGCTATCCAATGCGCCGCCCATTCCAATGATTTTATTTTTCGGCAATCCAGTTGCTGAAAGTGCGAGATAAGTCATCGTGTCCATCGGGTTACTGATGATTATCAAAATTGCGTTCGGGGAATATTTTAAAATATTTTCTGCAACGCCCTTTACGATGCCAGCATTGGTGCCAATCAACTCTTCGCGAGTCATGCCGGGTTTGCGCGGAAGACCTGATGTAATCACCACGACATCGCTGCCCGCTGTTTTTGAATAATCATTTGTGCTGCCAACAATTTTTGTGTCGAAGCCAAGCAGTGCAGCAGTCTGCATCATATCCTGTGCTTTGCCTTCAGCCAATCCTTCTTTAATATCAAGCAAAACCAATTCTGTTGCTAATTCTTTGCGGGCAATATTATCTGCACAAGTTGCGCCAACTGCACCTGCACCAACAACCGTTACTTTCATCTGTAAAATATTTTGAGTGAAAAATTTATTTGCGCAGCAAAAGTAATTGACGGTGTTATTCTTTCCAAAACATTGCTTTGCCGTCAACTCTTTCTAGTCATCCATAGCCCGTGCGAAACGCGGAGGATGTTAGCCGAGTATGTTCAACCCCTGCAGGGTTGTATGTTCGTGTTATTGTATGGCCCGGATTCCATCCGGGGTTATTCACATCAAAGCACTTCGGGCTTTTAGCAATCAGCATGTGCAAAAAAATGAAATGGATGCACAGCCCTGAAAGGGCGAAATATGAATAGCCCGTGCGTAGCACGGGGAATATCGGAATGTATTACAATCATTTCGTCGCAACATTTCCATACATCGTCTCATTTGCCAATTTCCCCAATAACCGCGAGGTAGTTTTGCATCTGAAAATAACTATTATGAAAAAGATACTACTTCTATTGGCAGCAATCATTTTGAAAATTTCCGTTTTTGCTCAGCCTCCCGGCGGAGGAAAAATGCCTGCTGCCGCTAATATTGGACATGTGTATGGGAAACTGGTTGATAGTGCTGGCAAGCCCGTGAGCGATGCGTCTGTGATATTATTGCAAACCCGTTTCGATACAGCTTCAAAAAAAACAAAAGATGTTTTGCTGAAAGGGCTGACTACGAAAGCCAATGGGGAATTTAGTTTTGAAGAACTTCCAATGTTTGGCAAGCTGAAATTGAAAATATCGGCAACAGGATATAAAGCCATTGAACAAAATGTAAGTTTTCAAATGCCAGCACCTTCAGGCGGCGCTCCAAAACAAGGAGATATGAGCCAAGCGATGAATGCGTTCGATAAAGATTTAGGGAATATCAAAATGTTGAATGATGTGAAGCAATTGCAAACGGTTACGGTGACTGCAAGCAAGCCCACTTTAAGAATGGACATTGATAAAAAAGTGTACAATGTTGAGAAAGATATTGTGAATGCAGGCGGCACTGCACTCGATGTCATGAAGAACGTTCCCTCAGTGAATGTTGATATTGATGGGAACGTTACCCTGCGCAATAGCACACCGCAAATTTATATTGAAGGAAGACCGACCACATTAACGCTTGATCAAATTCCTGCCGATGCGATTGAAAGTGTTGAAGTGATCACAAACCCTTCTGCAAAATATGATGCATCTGGCGGCGGTGCAGGAATACTGAATATTATTTTAAAGAAGAATAGAAAGACAGGTTATAATGGTAATGTTCGTGCAGGTGTTGATAAATATGGAGCAGTAAATGGTGGTGGTGATTTTAATGTGCGTCAGGGAAAATTTAATGTTGGTGCAAGTGCTTTTGTTAATCAGAATAAAGGGCGCACCACAGGAACAACGGATCGCACCAATTTCGGTGACACATCAACAACAATCCATCAGGCAAATTTTGATAGAAATGGTGGCGCATTTATTTTCGGAAGACTGAACCTTGATTACTTCATGACGAACAGGACTTCTTTTTCATTGGGCGGGGTAAGAGTTCATGGAGAATTTAAACCAACACAATTGCTCACAACAACAACTGATAGTTTGTTGAATAGTGGAACAACATCTTCTTACAGCGAGCGCAATACAAATACCAATCGTGTTTTTAATGGCACTGGTTTGCAATTTGGTTTCAAACATCTTTTTCCAAAGGAAGGAGAGACGTTGACTGGAGATCTGAATTATTTTTCAGGAAAGAATACAAACAACTCATTATATAGCACGAATTATTTTTCAAACGGAGTTGGTAGTGATATAATTGATAATTCACAACAAAAAACTTTGGGCATAGGCGATAATCAATTCCTTACTGTTCAAACGGATTATGTTAAACCGCTAAGCACGAAAACCAAGCTGGAAGGAGGTTTGCGCATACAACAGCAAAAGCTTACCAATGTCACTGACAATTATTTTAGCAGCGATACTTCAAATAATTTTGTTTTATCTGATGCTGCTTCTATCAATTATAAGAACACGAATAATATCTATGCAGGTTATGTTTCGGTGACGAGCGCCATCAAAAATTTTGGTTATCAATTAGGGCTTCGTGCAGAACGTTCTGATTATTCAGGTGATCTGATTTCTACCAAACAACATTTCAGCAACAGTTATCCAATCAGTTTGTTCCCTTCAGTTTTTCTTAGCCAAAAATTTGAAGGTAGTCAGGAATTGCAGTTGAGCTACACGCGTCGTATTAATCGACCAAACTTTTTTCAATTGATCCCTTTCACTGATTATTCTGATAGTTTGAATATTACGAGGGGAAATCCAAATCTTGTTCCTGAATTTACTAGCTCATTCGAACTTTCTTATCTAAAAACTTTGCCTCATAACAATACCCTTCTTGGATCTGTTTATTTAAAACATACCACTAATTTAATAACGAGATATCTTGACACAGCAGAAAATCAATTGACAGGGAAACAAGATCTCATCAACACTTACGTGAATGCAAATTCAAGCAACACAATTGGTGCAGAAGTAACGAGCGTTACGAATTTGACAAAGTGGTGGGACATGACAGCGAACATTAATGTGTACAATTCAAAAATTAATACAAACAATATCAGCGGCACTTCACAAGATGCATTGTGGAGCTGGTTTGGAAAACTGAACAACAATTTTAAACTGCCTTCAAAATTCAAATTGCAACTAACGGGCATGTATCAGTCAAAAACAAATTTGCCTGTAAATACGAACAGTGGCAACATGGGCGGTCCCATGGGAAACCAGACACAGAGCGCTTCTCAGGGTTATATCAAATCGTTCTATAGTGTTGATGCAGCAATCAGTAAAAGCTTTTTGAAAGCAGATGCTGCAACAGTGAGCTTGAGCTTTAGCGATATTTTCCGCACAAGAAAATCTGATCAACATTCTGAAAGCGCATTCTTTGTTCAGGATTATAGCCGATTGAGAGATCCACAAATGCTGCGATTGAATTTTACATATAGATTTGGCAAGATGGATGTGTCTTTATTCAAGAGAAAAAATATGAATACAGGTGGAGATGCGACACAAGGGATGCAGCAATAAGAACTAAAAAATAAATTCTAAAAGAGCAGGCGATTATTATTGCCTGCTCTTTTATTTATATTGCAGACAACAAACATTTAAAAAAATGGATTGGAGATATAACACAATTTGGTTTGAACAAATTAAGCAAAACAAATTGTCTAATCGTGACTTAAAGAAAAGCCAATTTTGTTAGATAATCTTAGCGAAGCAGAATATGCAATTCTATGGTATTTCAAAACTAACGAGCTTTCGTTTCACAAGTTGCCTCAATCCAAAAGCCTGTTATATTTAGAGTTGAATTGGGCAAACATCAAAGATTTTAGAGGTGTCGACAAATTTGAGACCTTGAAAAGACTTGAACTTCATTATTGTACAAAATTAGAGACTGACACAGGGATAAATAAATTAAAAGACACTCTTGAATTCTTGCATATTAATCAATCTAAAAAATTTATTCATGCTAACGAATTACCCGAACTCAAACAACTAAAAGTTCTTTGCTTGAACAATTGTGGACCGATTGATAACCTCAAATTCTTGAGTGCGTTCCCAAAACTTATAGACTTTAGATTTGTTGGCACGAACATCATCGACGGAGACCTAAAGCCAATTTTAGAACATCCAACAATTAGGACTGTTGGCTTTTTAAATAAACGTCATTATAATTTCACCGATAATCAAATCGAGTCTGAATTAAGTTTAAAATCGACAAAAGAGTATAAGGATATTTTATATAAAGGAGAATATCTCACATTTAAATACAAATAGAGTTAGTCTATTTCTGTTCTCATGCGAATCTCCGTCATGCGAAGTTGCCTTATCAGGAAGTAAATGCGGGACTCGTCGCTATTTTATGTAGCTTTTGTTTTAAAGATTTAAGATGTAAATCTATTGCCAGTATTTCACTTGTGCCGCGAGTTCCGCACAAGCTCCTAATAAGTGTGGTTTGCAAATGCGGAGACTTGCCTAATAACCTAAAAGGCTTATGAATTTGCCAACTACTCGGGTCGTCATTGCGAGGCTCTGTGAAGCAATCTGCTTTGTGAACAAGAACGTTTCCCTATCAAACGATCAGATGGCTTCGTTCCTCGCCATGACGTGCAGCTCGCTAATTAATCTTGAAATAATTGCATTCTGTATTCTTATACCTTGCTTCTTGTCTCTTATTCTCCCTTTCCCGTCAGCGCCAAAACAGCGTCTTTATAATTTTCTCCTATGGGAAGTTCCATTGTTCCAATAAAGATACTTGTCTTTCTAATCGCAGTGATGTGTTCAATAGAAACAAAATAAGATTTGTGGATGCGTATAAATTTTTGCGATGGCAATTCATCTTCTAATGATTTCATGCTCATGCGGGTGATGACTGGTTTGTTGCTATTCTTTAAATGTATCCTTACATAATCTTTCAAACCTTCAATCCAAATAATATCAGAGAATGTTATTTTCAAAAGACTATAATCAACATTTACAAAAAAATAGTCCGGTGCTGTTGTGGAAGGCTGAGTGTTTGTATTTTTTAATTGATGAAGCTCCCATGCTTTGTTGCATGCTTTCATAAATCTTTCGAGGGAAACAGGCTTCACTAAATAATCTACCACATCCAAATTAAAACCTTGCAGTGCAAACTTTTCATAAGCAGTTACCAATATTATCATCGGTTTTGTTGGAAGACTTTGTATGAACTGCAATCCCGTTAAACCAGGCATTTGTATGTCAAGAAAAATAAGATCAATCTTTTTTGTTTGAAGAATCTTCATTGCTTCAATCGCATTGCTACATGTAGCTTCCAGTTGCAAATATGGAACCATGCCGATATTGTCTTCCAGCAATTCCAATGCTAATGGCTCGTCATCAACCGCAATACATTTTAGCATCAATGAAAATTTAATTGAAGTGAAATCATGAACCAACCATCATTTTTGCTAACAAGCAAAGAATGATTTCCTCCATATAATAAATTTAATCTTCTTCTCACATTCGTCATCCCAATCCCTGAAGTTTTATCTTTTATCTCTATAGATTCAGGATTATATTTATTGCGCACATTAAAATAAAGCACATTGTGCTTAGCTTTTAAGTCAATATCAATATTTGCATTTTCAATCATTCCTGTTCCGTGTTTAAAAGCATTCTCAACAAACGGAATCAACAACATTGGTTCAATATCATAATTTTTGTCAGGTTGATTTGAAGAAAAATTAACCGTTACATTTTTTCCAAATCGCTGTTGCTGCAAATCGATATAGCTCTGTAGATATTCTGTTTCTTTTTCAAGCGGAACTTTTTCTTCATCAGCTTCATATAACATATATCGCATTAGTGAAGACAATTTAATAAGAGATGGCTCCAACAATTCAGATTTTTTTCTTGCCAAGGAAACCATGTTATTTAATACGTTGAACATAAAATGTGGACTTACCTGCGAACGAAGAAATGACAGCTCTGTTTTCAGGTTTTCATTTTCTTTTTCTTTAATAAATTGTTCGGCTTTCATTTTATCGCGTATCATCTGAAATGCAGTGCTGGCGGCTAAAATAAAGAGGTAAGGGAAAATTGCAAATAGAATAGCGGGTCTTAATTGAAATGTTCTCCCTTTTATCAATAGTTCAAAAAGTATCCAGTCGGAAACGACGAGCGTTGTTATAATTGCTATTTGCAATAATGAATATTCCCAATACTTTTTTTTGTAGATAAAACGCGGAATGAGGATATATGCATTCAGGTAAAAAAATGTAATCCATAATAAATCATTCAAAATATATTTTAGCAGGGAATTGAAGTCATTATTGTGATCTTCTTTGTGCGCGGCATTCGCTTCATAAGATGGGCGAAGAAGGAATGGCAAAGAGAATAATAAGACCCATGCTGAGATGTGCAATGCAATCACCACCCATTTTTTGGAATACCATGGCTGTTTCATATCACTAAAGTAACAACATAGTAAATACTTTCTAAAGAATGTTGCGACGAAATTTGTTTTTTTTGAGACGAAAGGGAGTTGCCAGTTGCCAGTTTCCAGTTCTTAAGCCGCAGCTATTGATTATAAATGGATCTGATTGCAATTTAGAAACGATTATGAATTAGTGACTGCCAACTGAAAACCGGAAACTGGCAACTCCTCAAAGGTTCAACCAATA
>CAIYPC010000513.1 GCA_903927975.1 uncultured Bacteroidota bacterium
ACACACACACACACACACACACACACACACACACACACACATGCGCAAGTAATAATCAAAAGCAAAAATAAAAGGCTAAGGTTTATTTCAAGAATGCAGCCAATTTCATAGATGTGCATTTCAAGCTTAAAGTCAGTAATTTAATATTCTTCTTGGATAGTGTTTTTGTTGTAATCGAATAAAATATTTTGAAAGCAGGTAAGAATTTTTAGCAGTTAAACATTTACGGTTACGCAATACTGTTATAAACAGTATATATTTAGTAATGAAGTTACGGTTGCCTGACATACTGATACTCGCTGCTTATTTAATTACAATGGTCGCCATTGGCTGGCTATTGAGAAAAAAAGCTGCTCGCAACAAGGAAAATTATTTGCTTGGCGGCAAGTCTCTTCCATGGTATATGCTGGGTTTAAGTGATGCATCGGATATGTTCGATATTTCGGGCACTATGTGGATGGTGAGTTTATGCTTTGTATATGGAATGAAAAGCATCTGGATCCCTTGGCTTTGGCCTGTGTTTAATCAGGTATTCCTCATGATGTATCTTTCACGGTGGGTACGCAGATCAAACGCAACCACTGGTGCAGAATGGCTTTCAACGCGATTTGGAAACACCGGCATTGGAGTGAAGTCCTCACATAATATTGTTGTTGCATTTGCTTTGTTAAGCTGCCTTGGCTTTATGGCTTATGGATTTGTTGGCCTTGGAAAATTCATGCAGATATTCATTCCTTGGGATTCTGTTCAGCCATTTATTCCTTTTCATGTTTCTCCTGCTTATGTGCCGCATTTTTATGGAATAGTATTTACGCTGTTCGCCATGTTCTATTCAATTCTAGGTGGCATGCACAGCATTGTCTTAGGTGATGTCATTAAATATTGCATCATGACAGTTGCATGCATCAGCCATCGGCGTTATAGCAATGATGAGGCTTCATGATAGTCATGTAAATGTTCCTGAAGGTTGGGTGAATCCTTTTTTTGGTTGGAAGCTAAACCTTGATTGGAGCAAGATTGTAGCCGATGCAAATAAGAAAATTAATGATGATGGTTTTTCTTTGTTCGGCATCTTTTTTATGATGATGTTGTTCAAAGGTGTATTTGCGAGTGTTGCTGGCCCTGCACCGAACTACGATATGCAAAAAATTTTGAGCACAAAATCGCCGCAGGAAGCAAGCAAAATGAGCGGCTTTGTTTCAATCATTTTATTGCCTATTCGATACACAATGGTAATTGGCATAACAGTGCTTGGGCTTCTGTATTTTAATCAGATCAACGGAAGTCTGCAAACACCAACAGGAACAGATTTTGAAAAAATATTGCCAGCCGCAATCAATAATTTTTTGCCTGTAGGTTTAATGGGATTAGTGCTTACCGGATTGCTTGGTGCTTTTATGGGAACTTTTTCTGGAACCCTAAATGCAGCGCAAGCTTATATTGTTAACGACATCTATCTCAAATATGTTTCGCCTGATGCGCCGGCTAAAAAAATTCTTACGATGAATTATTTAGCAGGAATATTTGTCGTGATAATAGGAGTAGTGCTTGGGTTATTTGTGAAAGATGTGAATACCGTTTTACAATGGATTGTTTCTGGTTTGTATGGCGGTTATGTTGCTGCCAATATGCTAAAGTGGCATTGGTGGCGCTTTAATGCAAACGGTTTTTTCTGGGGAATGCTTGCTGGCATTGTGCCTGCAATTGCGTTGGCAGTATTAAAATCTTTTGATTTGATAAGAGGATTAGATCTTTATTACTGGCCGATATTGTTTTTATTATCTCTTGCAGGATCTGTAATTGGGACTTACGCCGCTCCTTCAACGGATATCCTAAAATCATTTTATAAAAATGTGCGTCCTTGGGGTTTTTGGAAACCAGTATATGAAGTTGTTGTGAAAGAAGATCCATCGTTTGTGAGAAATAAAAATTTCAAGATAAATATGTTCAATGTTGTGCTTGGCATTATCGGGCAATTATGCCTCACCATTTTGCCAATGTATGCGGTGCTGTGGCTTAAGCTGCCGTTATTGATCACTGTTGTTTTGTTGTTTGTGATTATTATGATACTTAAAAAGACATGGTGGAAAAGGCTGAACGAATATTAATTTAAAAATCCTAAACTTATGTCAAAGGATCTATTCAGGAAAAGGTTGCAGGTGCTGCAAAAGAAATATGAGGAACTCATAGTGCGACCGAATGAAATAAAGGAGAACGGAAACGGCATCTTCGACCGCTATCAAAACCCTATACTAACGGCGTCGCATATCCAATTATCATGGAAATATGATTTAAATCCTGATACCAATCCTTTTTTAATGGAAAGATTTGGTATTAATGCGGTTTTTAATGCAGGAGCAATAAAGTGGAACAATTCATATTTGTTAGCTGCAAGGGTAGAAGGCGCAGATAGAAAATCTTTTTTTGCAATAGCCGAAAGCTCTAATGGCATTGATAATTTCAGGTTCTGGGATTTTCCTGTTCTAATGCCAGAGATTGATGATCAGGAAACGAATATCTATGATATCCGTTTGGTGCAACATGAAGACGGTTGGATTTATGGAGTTTTTTGTACTGAAAGAAAAGATCCCAATGCCAATGCCGGCGATCAATCTTCTGCCATTGCTCAATGTGGTATTGCGCGAACGAAAGATTTGAAAAAATGGGAGCGGCTTTCGGATTTGAAAACTCCATCAGCTCAACAGCGAAATGTGGTTTTGCATCCAGAATTTGTAAATGGCAGGTATGCTTTCTATACAAGGCCTCAGGATAGTTTTATTGATGCTGGAAATGGCGGTGGTATTGGCTTTGGTTTAAGTGAGTCAATTACAAATGCTGAAGTGAAAGAAGAAATTGTGATTGATAAAAGAATTTATCATACAGTTTATGAACTGAAAAACGGTCTCGGTCCGGCGCCAATAAAAACAGATAAAGGCTGGCTGCACATGGCGCATGGAGTTCGCAATACAGCATCTGGTTTTCGTTATGTGTGCTATTTGTTCATGACCGATTTGAAAGATCTTACCAAGGTGCTGTATAAGCCAGGCGGCTACTTCATCGCACCTGAAGGTGATGAAATGATTGGTGATGTATCAAATGTGCTGTTCTGCAATGGATGGATTGCAGATAATGATGGCAAGGTTTTTATTTATTATGCCTCATCCGATTCCCGTATGCACGTGGCAACTTCAACGATTGAAAAATTGCTTGATTATGTGATGAATTCGCCTGCTGATGGTTTCACTTCTGCGGCGTCCGTTACCGAACTGAACAAAATCATTGAAAATAATAAAGGATTTATTATGAGCGAAAAATCTACGCATATCCATATTAGTGAAAAAACTGCATCATCATAAAATAACATCCGGTGAATGAAAATAAATTTCTTAGAATACAAAGAAGAAGTGGAGAATGAGTTGAGTGATATTCTTTCTTATTGGAGGAAATATGCTATTGACAAAGAGCATGCTGGTTTTTATGGTAGGATAAATAATGTGAACATCGCCTACCCTGAATCTGAAAAAGGTCTTGTGCTCAACAGCCGAATTTTATGGGCTTTTAGCGCTGCCTGCAATCATTCACCCAAAAAAGAATATCTGCAAATTGCTGATCGGGCTTATGAATACATCATCAATCATTTTATTGATAAAGATTTTGGAGGTGCTTATTGGAGTGTTGATTACAAAGGAAAAATGCTCAATGGCAGAAAACAAATCTATGGTATCGCATTTTGTATTTATGGATTAAGCGAGTATTATAAAATCAAACAAGATTCAAAGATTTTAGATCAAGCAAAAGATTTATTTAAAGCAATCGAAAAACATAGTTACGATAAAACTGACAAAGGATATTACGAAGCTTTTGATAGAGATTGGGCACTACTTGAAGATTTCCGGTTAAGCACAAAGGATGCGAATGAAAAAAAGACCATGAACACTCATTTGCATATCATAGAAGCTTATGCAAATTTGTATGAAGTTTGGGAGAATGATTTTTTAAAAAATCAAATCGAAGAGTTACTCGAACTGTTTTCTAAATATATTATCAATCATAAAACAAACAACCTGAATCTTTTTTTTGATGAAGAATGGAATTCGAAATCCAAGATTATTTCTTACGGTCATGATATAGAAGCTGCATGGCTTTTGCAACAATGTGCTGAAAAAATTAATGAGCAAAGATGGATTGACGAAATGAAAAAAGCGGCTATAAAGATTACAGATGCTGCATCTAAAGGTTTGGATGAAGATGGGGGTCTTTGGTATGAATATGATTCGTCCGCGAATCATTTAATTCTTGAAAAACATTCTTGGCCACAAGCAGAAGCAATGATTGGTTTTATAAATGCATATCAAATAACCGGAGACGAAAAATATTTTGCGCAGTCATATAATAGCTGGCAATTTGTGAAGCGATATATAAAAGACAATTTGAATGGCGAATGGTTTTGGGGTATTAATGCGGATCATTCGATTATGCAAGGGCACGATAAAGTTGGTTTTTGGAAATGCCCATATCACAACACCCGTGCTTGTCTGGAAATTATCAAAAGAATTTCATCCGTAACTTCAAATTAGCATGTTAGAATAAAGCAGCATCTAAACCTTTGACAATGGAAATCATTTTTAGAAACATTTCTCTTTAATCTATTAATAAACAAAATATGTTCAGGTATTTAATATTACGAATATCCATTGCCGTTTTTATGCTCACAACTTTTAGTGCTTACGCACAAAATAATCAAACAGGTATTTTTGAAGGGCAAACAGATGTTGGTAATCCAGCTTTAAAAGGAAGTGGATCTTACAGTGCTGAGTTACAGAATTACACTGTTGAAGGATCTGGTGTGAACATGTGGTTTAACCATGATCAGTTTCATTTTGTGTGGAGAAAAATGAAAGGCAATTTTATTTTGCGTACCTCGGCAGCTTTTATTGGTAAAGGAGTGGAGGCACATAGAAAACTTGGCTGGATGGTACGCTCCTCACTCGATTCATCTTCTCCTCATGTGAATGTGGTGGTGCATGGTGATGGACTCACTTCTTTACAATTTCGCAGAACGACTGGTGCAACAACAGAAGAAATGAAATCTTCATTGACTGGCGCTGATATTATTCAGCTCGAAAGAAGGGACAATGTATTTATTATGTCGGTTGCTCGCAAAGGCGAATTGTTTGTTGTGCAACAATTGAGCGATGTTGATCTCGGTGATGATGTTTATGTCGGGTTGTTTGTATGTTCTCACAATCCTGCTGTTTCTGAAAAAGCAGTTTTCAATAATGTGCGTATCGTTGTTCCAGCAAAAAAAGATTTTGTTCCATATAAAGATTATATAGGCAGTAGTATTGAAATATTAAATGTTGAGGACGGCAACAGCAAAATTATTTATCAGTCACCAAGATCATTGCAAGCGCCAAACTGGATGAACGATGGCGGCAATCTTTTATATAATAGTGAAGGCTTGCTTTATAAATTTGATCTCAAAACAAACAAACCAGATTTATTAAACACCGGTAGCGCAAAAAATAACAACAATGATCATGTAATTTCTTTTGATGGAAAGATGCTTGCAATCAGTAATCATAGTGCATCAGACAAAGGAGGTTCAATTGGATATACGGTTCCTATCACTGGCGGAGAGCCCAAACGCATCACGCAAACTGCCCCATCATATATGCATGGGTGGTCGCCCGATGGAAAAAATTTAGTGTTCACAGCAGAAAGAAATAATGAATTTGATATTTATAAAATCAATTCAACCGGCGGAAAAGAAATAAGGCTCACTACTGCGCCAGGTCTTGATGATGGACCTGAATACTCTCCTGATGGAAAATTTATTTATTTTAATTCTGTTCGCTCTGGCTTGATGCAAGTGTGGCGTATGAAACCAGATGGAAGCAATCAGGAACAAATGACGAATGACAGCCTGAACAATTGGTTCCCGCATATTTCGCCCGATGGAAAATGGATGGTTTTTATTTCTTTCGATAGAGATGTGAAGCCCGATGATCATCCTTTTCATAAGCATGTGTATTTGCGTATAATGCCTGCTGCTGGCGGGGTTCCAAAAGTGATCGCTTATTTGTATGGCGGACAGGGAACTATAAATACACCATCGTGGTCGCCCGATAGCAAGAACATTGCATTCGTCAGCAACTCGCAATTATTATTTGATATTTTTCCAATTGGGAAATAATTTTAGAAGTTTCTGGTTTCAAGTTTTCAGTTTCAAGTTCTTATTAATAGCAAGTTACTTTTGATTTTGTCTTTTGATTTTGAGGCCAGCGATAGGAATTCTATTAAACATCGTTGTGTCACTCACTTGTACTGTTGTGCTAAATTGAGCGCTTCATAATCGGCTCGTTTGTTTATTTTACATAAATAAAATTCAACAACCTTATCCGTTGATTAAAGGAATCAATTTTTTAATTCTAACATCAACCTACAAAACAACATGAAAAACATTGTTGCCATTCTCTTTGCATTATTGCTAACGAATATTTCTTTCTCACAAAACAATCTTTCGGACGAACAAAAGACCAACACACTTTTGAAACAAATGACGCTCGATGAAAAAATTGGGCAGATGACACAAGTTGCACTGGCAGTGGTTTGTACGCCAACGGATGGAGTGCTTGATACTGCTGCATTGCGGAAAGCAATTCAAAATTATAAAGTAGGATCTATTTTGAATGTGACTGGTCATGCGTTGACAGTTGATCAATGGCATATAGTTATTACGCAAATACAGGACGAAGCAAAAAAATCGCGGTTGCACATCCCCGTTATATATGGGCTTGATGGGATGCACGGACAAACTTATACATTAGATGCGACTTTGTTCCCGCAGAATATCGCAATGGCTGCAACACGCAATCCTGATCTTGCAAAAGCAATCACTAAAGTAACTGCGAAGGAATTACGTGCATCAGGTGTTCGCTGGAACTTTGCGCCAGTGTTGGATTGCGGACGACAGCCATTATGGTCAAGATTTCCTGAAACTTATGGTGAAGATGTTTACATCGGCAAAACGATGGGAGCAACAGTTATAAAAACTTATGAAGAAGATGGCTTACGAAATCCAACGGCCGTTGCAAGTTGTATGAAACATTATCTTGGTTATTCTGCTTCGCGAACAGGGAAAGACAGAACGCCGATTTATATGCCGGAAATTGAAATGAGAGAATATTATCTTCCACAATTTCGCGAAGCTGTGAAAGCAGGTTCTTCAACCATCATGATCAACTCTGGCGAAATAAACGGAACGCCTGTTCACGCAAGCAAATATTTATTAACTGATGTATTGCGCAAGGAGCTTGGCTTTCAAGGTTTGATTGTGAGCGATTGGGAAGATATTATTCGTTTGCATACACGCCATAATGTTGCGCCAACACCACGTGCAGCGGTTGTTATGGCAGTGAATGCAGGCGTTGACATGAGCATGGTGCCAAGCGATTTTTCTTTTTTTGATTTGCTGAAGGAAGCAGTTCAAAAAGGCGAAGTTTCTGTGAACAGAATTGATGAAGCCGTTAAAAGAATTTTATTATTAAAATTCAAACTCGGCTTATTCGAGAATCCCTATCCCGAAGATGTTGCTACTGCAAATTTTGGAAAACCCGAATATCAATCACTGGCACTTGACGCAGCACATGAAGCTATGACGCTTCTTAAAAATCAAAATGATATTTTGCCGTTTTCAAAAAATAAAAAAATTTTAGTCGCAGGTCCTTCTGCACAAAGCATAAGTGCACTGAACGGATGTTGGAGCTATACATGGCAGGGAAAAGATGAACAATGGTATCCAAAAGACAGCAAAACAATTTTGCAAACTATTATTGATAAAGTTGGCAGCACGAATGTGATGACATGCACCGCAAAAGGATTTGATAACATGATAAATTTTGATGCAGACAAATTAAAACCTGCCGCCGCAGGTGCTGATGTAATTGTTTTGTGCCTTGGTGAAAATGCTTATGCAGAAAGTCCTGGCAACACACGTGATATGATTTTGCCAGATGAACAATTGAATCTTGCAAAAGCCGCCGCGTCAACTGGAAAGCCAGTGATACTGGTTCTTACAGAAGGAAGACCACGTTTTATTACTTCCATAGAACCACAGATGAAAGGTATATTAATGACATATTGGAGCGGAAAAAAATCGGCTGAAGCAATCGCCGATGTTTTGTTTGGTGATTATAATCCGGATGGCATTTTACCTTTCAGCTATCCTAAAAGCATGGGCGAAATAGTGCTTTATGATAGAAAACCAAGCGAAGAAGTGAGAGAGGTTTTTAATGATAATATCAATGGAGGTTATGATCCTTTGTTCCCTTTTGGATTTGGCTTAAGCTATACAACATTTCAATATGGAGATATTCAGCTTAGTTCAAATAATTTAAAAGCTGATGGAAAAATTACGGTATCCATCACCGTTAAAAATACGGGCACACGCGATGGCAAGCACACTGTTGAATTATACTCTCACGAATTGTATGCCAGTATTACACCATTCATGAAACGTCTTCGCGCATTTAAAAAAATATCGTTGAAGGCAGGTGAACAGCAAACCGTGAGTTTCATAATCAGCAAAAGCGATCTGGAATTTGTGAATGCCCAATTAAAAGAAGTAACAGAGCCCGGTGATTTTGATCTGATGATTGGTGATAAGAAAGCAAGGATTAATTATAAGTTATAAAGAAGTCGATAAGCGTGCCACGGTTCAAAACCGTGGCACGATAGCGTAAGCAACAGTGATTCCTAAAAAACCTTGAAGGTTTATTTTGACTCTCGAAAATAATTTCGCTCTCTGAAGGACCTTCAAGCTTTAAGCAAGGGCTTTCCAACTAAAAATTTGAAAAGACATTAACATCCCTGCTCGCAGCAGTTTCTGCTTCAACCGTAACATGTGTTGGAAGTTTTCCATCTTCATCAAAAATCAGTAACGTATTTTTCCCTGAGTGCATCCAGCATTCGGGAATGTATAATCCATTGAGCGGAATTTTTTCTGGATATCTTCCGAGGTTATGTCCATTCACCCAAACAGAACCATGGCCAAGACCTTGCGTGGTTACGCGATATTCTGGATGTGCATCACCGTTATTAACAGGTAATTCAAATGAAGAACGAAAGAAACGTGGTCCTTCGGATTGCATATTTTCATCCATTGTTTTCCATTCATCGAATGCTGTCATCTCATTTGGCCCTCCGCGCATGCGCCATCCTGTTAAATTTATTGAAGGCAAAAGGTAATTTACTTTAACTGGTCTATCGATGCCGCCTTCATTGGAATAGTTTTCAATAAACAATGTGAGTGTAAGCGGCTTTTGCAAAGTATCGGCGTGATCGATCATCACACTAAAAGGGCTGTTCCATCCATCGTGTTTTGTGAGCCTGGTATTATTAATAAACACTGTCGCGTTTTCATCAACGCTTCTGAATTTTAATTGTATTTGTGAAACGCCGGAAGGTGGATCATTGAGCGTTGCACGAAACCAACCAAAACCTTTTTGAAGATTGAATACATCGTTACCGATGGTATAATCTTGCCAAGCAGAAATATTATTTGAAGGGGCTCCGTTTTTTACATCATCCACAGATGCTGCACGCAAAAATTTCCAGCCGCTTACAGTTTGAATATGATTACTGCCACTTACTAAAGAAGCTTTGCCAAAAATGCCTTTTGCATCTACTGAATCAATTGCGCCCATGTAGCCCGCTAATTTATCTCGGCCATCATGCGCGGTAAAAATGGCGAGTGTGTGCTTTCCTTTTTCAATATTAAAAGTAAGCTCACCATCTTTTATATTTCCTGAAGAGGCAATTTTTCCATCAATAAAACCAGTTGCTCTATCGCCACCATCTACTTGCAGAGAATAAATTCCTGTTGAATCAATATTAATATTCGTTCTGTACCATGCATCTGAAGTTAAATCGCCATCAGCTCCCATTTGCAAAGGATCTTTGCTTTTCTTCCATTTACTATCATCAAAGTTTGGCATTGCCTCTTCGCTGCCGCTTCTTGTTTGCCATGGAGAAAGTGAAAGCAGATTTTTTCTTTCGGCAGGAACAGATCGTGCCGCGTGTAATTTTTTTGAACCAGTTGAACTGAATATCCATACATCATGGTTTTCTTTTTGCAACCAAGGCTGTTCGGTTACAACTGATGTTTCCCCATTATTAATTTTCAATTCGCCCACATAAGAAGGTCCGCAAATAATATATTTTTCTTTATTATTATCAATGAACCATATTCTGTCTGCGAGCTTTTCATTTACCACAAGTATCCGTACAGTTTTGTTGCCAACGGAAAAAGAATATTCAGAAGGTTTATCGGCTTCATTAAATTTAGCAGCAAGCTTCACCTGATTTTTATTAATGGAAAATGCTTCTTTATTATTTAATATGACAGGTTTTTCTGAAACCCTAAAATACATTTCTGCTGAAGTGCTAGGTTCACCATAAATGACGATGGTAGTTGTGTTGTTTTGTTTGTTGAGGCCAAGAATTTTTGCAAAGCTCCATTGCATCTTAATGCTATTCCCTAATTTAAAATCATGCACAACAGGAAATATTTCCCCTGATTGTAATTTGATAGATTCGGTTTTTGGCGCTTCATTATTATTTAGGATATGCATTTCAGTTAGTACTGACGATGAAGATGGATTATCTAAAAAAATAATTTCTCCAGCAGGGCTTTTTCTTGCAGTTATATGAATGGCGGTTTCGCTGACCAAATTTTTATATTCATTATTTGCATTTGTGCTGTTCTCTAAAATATCCTGAAAGCTTCTTGCAAACAATGCTGTTTTTTTGTAGCTATAATAGATAGGACGCAAATCGCCGCATTGACCAACGGCAGCTCCATAATCATAGCTAGCTGCATCTTCATCATTATTCGTATATCCAAAATTGCTGCCGCCATGCGCCATATAATAATTGTAGCCATTGCCACCGTTTGCAATAACCTTCCACGTTCTTCGCGCATACACACGGGCATCACTATCCGTAGAACTATAACCTGTGAACCAAACACTCCAATATTCTGTAGAGAACCATGGGTTCGGCCGTTTGGCATCGTCAAAATTTCCGTCCTCTGCCGGATCGGAAGCATGGTGAAGCCCGCTAAAAAAATAAGGCACTTCAAGACCAAGAGATAATGCTTTGTTTTGAAGAAAGTGAAAATATTCATTCGGCATAAATGTGCCCCAGCCTTGTGTATGCTCATTTTCCAGTTGCACAAGTATTACCGAACCACCACGAGTAATTTGGTTGTTTGATACAATTGGCAACAGCTTGTCAAAAAATCGACCAGTATATTTTTCAAATTCAGCATTGTGTTCACGCACACGAACGCCTGGTTTGAAACGAAGCCACAAAGGGTATCCGCCACTTTCCCATTCGGCGCAATAATATGGGCCAACTCGCGCAATCACATACATGCCCATTTTTTTTACGAGCTTTAAAAATGCATCGAGATCGTGATCGCCGCTAAAATCAAATTGACCTTCATGCGGTTCATGAAAGTTCCAGAATGTATAAATTTCAATGCAATTGAAGCCGCATCTCTTCAGGCGCAAAAGTCTGTCTCGCCAAAGTTCATGCGGCACGCGTGCATATTCCATCCCCGCAGAAACAATAAAAATTTTTTTGCCATTAATAAGAAAACCTTTGCTGTCAAAATCAATAAAAGGTTTCGCTTTTGCAGTAGCGAGAAAAATATGATCGTTAGAACTTTGCTGCGCAGATAAATTTGTCACGACAACATTCAAAGCAATCAATATTATGAATAATCGAAATAAAAATTTCTTATTGAAATTTTTAATTGTTTGCAATCTGTGCCGCATATTTTTGATATAGATGATTAACAGTTTCAATTAAATTTCCCGAAGGTTCTGAAGGATATGGATCATGCGCGTTCACCCATTTCCATTCCCAATCTTTGATCTCTTTTTCAAAAACATTTGTTTCCATTCTGTCGCCGTTCTGGATTTTTTGTTTCATGTATGCGAAGAACTGCTCCCAGCGCGGTTTGTAGAAACCTTTGATAAGGCCTGCCCATTGGCGGTTTGAGTATTCATGCAATTCACTTTCTTTATCACCCCATAGTGTAACGATGTCCCTTGCGTTCAGTTCATATAAATCTTTTTCTTTCTCATCGGCCCCACAATTTCGTGCTTCTGCAATCCATTTGCCTAATAAAAAATCTTTTCTGGTTGATAACAATTCATCCATATCATCCATCAGATCGATAAACTGTTTTGAATATTTATCATACGAAACAATGTCATGTTGTAAATAAGCAAGCACCCATTTCTGATGGATTGGCGTTGCATAATTGGCGAGCACTTGTCTTGTGATATCAACAAGATCGTATTGAAAGCCATCACTGTTTTGCAGTTGTGGTATTGATTTCACAAACAACTCCCACGCATTCAATAAATCTTTTGGATTATAATCAAGCTTTGTTCTTACACGATCTGCCCATGCATTGGTAGTTGGTCTTGCAACAATGATTGACTCTGGTCCACCTTCACCAAAGCCGCCATTATAAACCGTTTCAGAAAGTATTTTCCATGCTTTATTAATGTCATCATTTTCAGCTCTATAACGTTGATGCGCATACGTTTTTAGCCATTCTGATAAATTGATGGGCTCATCCTGCCAAACATTTTCAAGCATCAATTGATAGAGCGCAGGATTTTGTTCAATGCCTTCTGGTGTTAAACCTATACCAAGCATCTTTCCAGAAGTTTTATCATGCAAAGCGGCCGAAGGATTTTCAGCAACGCTGCTCATTCTTCCCCACATAGAAATGTTGCCACCGAAATTGTGAAGCATATTCCATATCCATGGCTTGCCATAGTATGCATTTGTTCTGTTCCACACGGGATGGCTTTCGCTATAAAGATCAAGCATGATCATGTGGTCGTTCGGCACTGCATTCAGCAAAGCTTGTATCTGCACGGGTTTCCAGAAATCTGCTTGATAATGGAACATCCAGCCCTGCATCACCCAAATTGCTTTTGGATCGGCACCAGCCATTGATTCAAAAACTTTTTTGCTGATGTCATTCAGATAAGTGGAATCGTTGGTAGGAGGAAGATTTTCGTTGAACGTATCGGCCGAATACAAATGATCGGTGCCATATTCTTTTGTTTGTGCTTCTATAAATGTTTTGCCAATGCTTTCAAACATCGGATCAGCAGGATCAAGAATATACACATCATTAAACCCTGCGCCCCAGTTTGTTTTTTTTATTTTTGCAGAAGGAAATTTGTCTTTGAAAGATGGTGGCACGTGACCAGTGAATGCAGGCAGAACAGGTTTCATTCCCATTGCTCTTTCTGATTCTAAAATTTTTTTCTGTAATGCTTCGTGATCATCTTTCCAATGTTGTGATAATGGTCCGCCCCATGCATCTAAATTGCCCATCCAAAACCATGAGAAGTAAGCAGGTCAAGAAAAAAATTTGTTCAGTTCATTATCTGTAAAGCCCATTTGCTTGTAAACCTTTTGCCATATTGCTTCTTCGCCGGTAACAGCCAATGGCATGTTGATCCCATTCAATGCCATCCAGTCAATTTCTTTTTGCCATCTTTCCCAATCCCACCAACTCATGGAATAATTGAATGTGCAATAATTGAGATAATAACGATATTGATAAGGAGTGACCTTGTGTATTTTTTCTTTCACCAATGGAAGTGTTGCGGGCATGTTCATGTTAATGCCGTTCCATGTTATTAAGCAATGGCAATAATTTTTCAGATAATAATTTAATGCAGATGCAATGCTGATGCCGTTGCTGCCACGAAGGATTATTTTTCCTTTTTTGCTTTCAATTTCAAAAATATCTTTACCGTTTTGAGTAGGAATATATTCTTCTACAAACGATGAAAATTTTTCTTTCATGATCCTTTGCATAAAGGATTCGATTGCAGGTTTATTTATTTGTGTGAATGCTTGATGAGAAAAAAATGCTAGGGATAAGAACAAGAAAACTTTTTTGTTTTTCATTTTTTTATTTTGAGAGATGCTTGGTTAAGGTTTGTAATCGGTTTTAATAATAATTTTCAAATTCACTATTAACAAATCTGATCTATTTTATTTTCATAATAAAAAAGAAACCCATAAAGTTTTTACGCTCTACGGGTTTTCTTGTTGCTTTAACCATTGCTTAAAAAAACTTCTAAATAAGATAAGTGCTTAAATGGTTAATAGTTTATGTTTTGCGTTATTACTCCATTGCTTTCATCAATTATTTCCTGTGGAATAGGCATAAAATAATCCTTTGGCCGCACAAAAGTTCTTGCAGGAACATCCACTGATCCATTAAATGGCGCCAATGGCGAGGCAAGTTTTGGTTGGTTAAGAATTGTGGTCAGATCAATAATTTGAGCTTTGTCCCAGCGCAACATATCTTGCCAGCGAACATTTTCGCCACCAAGCTCCACTCTTTTTTCGTGCATCAGTTGTGTCATGCCGGCACCGCTAACAGGAGCTAAACCCACACGGCTTCGCACTGCATTTATTTCGGCATCACCTGAGCCACTTGATCTGATCTTTGCCTCGGCAACAATTAAATAAACTTCCGCACTTCTTAGAAGCGGCTGCTTTAAATCGAAATTTATATTTCCATCACCGCTTGGCATAAAGGCTGTATATTTTTTAATACAATAACCAGTATTTGACATGCTGGGGAGAAACCTTCCTGTCTTTTGTCCGGTCATGCCAGAAAACATTTGATAAGCATCAGCGCTGCTGATAGTTGTCAAATTTGTTTGAAAAGGAATTGTATCCCCAACGGAAATTAATGTTGCTTGTTTGCGAATGGTATCCTTTGTTTCAAATTCATCGGCAAAATTTTGAGTAGGGTGATGAAAGCCCCAGCCCTGCCAATCACCAGGCGTAAAATAAATACTGATGGAAGATTGAGCCGAATTTGCAATCTCACTATTCTGGTTCCAAACTGCAAAAAGAAGTTCAGGGCTCATTGCCTGCTGAACGCCTGGGGTGAAGTTATCTGTATAATTAGGCGCCAATGCATAATTGGGGTCGTTGATCACAGAATCTCCATAAGTAATTGCTGCAGGAAAATTGTTTTCGAAAAGATAGAGCTTACTTAACATTCCCCACGCAGCGCCTTTGCTCACGCGACCTTTGTCTGCCGCGTTATAAGTTTCGGGCAACAATGCTGCTGCTTTTAGCAAATCAGATTCAACCTGCATCCATACTGTGTCCTGTGCAGATTTGCGCACATTATAAGATTCGCTCTGAACATTTTGTTCAAGGATCAGTGGAACATCTCCATATATCTGACTAAGTATAAAATAAGCATGTGCCCTTAAAAAATATGCTTCTCCCATTGAGCGGGCTTGGATAGCAGGATCGATGGCTGAAGCTGGCACTTTAGGTATGTAGATTAAGGCATTGTTTGCTCTTTCAATTTGCTCATAAGCAAACGGCCAGGTAACATAAATTAATTGGAGCGTTGGATCGGCATTGAATGATTCAATAGAAATCATGTCGGGATGATTTCCATCCATAGCAATGTCGTTCGATTGATTGTCATAAGCATAAAGATCATGACCAACCCAATCTTCTGTATAAAGTACATTGTAAATGCCCAATACACCGGCAATCACGTCGCTTTGATTTCGCCAATAGGTACCGGTTGTGTATTCGCCGGTGGGCGTTTGATCGAGCGGATGTTTAATACATCCCAAAAGAAATAAGCCGAGTGAAAAGGCTGAGATGATTAATTTAAAATTCTTCAATCGCATAAAAATATTTTTTTAATCTATATTAAAAATTAATTGTTGCGCCAATTGTCATATTCCTTGCTGCGGGATATTGTGCCAAATCAACACCTCTTTGAGAATTTGCAGGAACATTACCCGCACTTGTATATCCCAACTCAGGCGTATATCCTTTATATCCAGTAAGCATAAACACATTATAGGAACTAACGTAAATGCGTATCTCAGGAATATCGAAAGTGCCTACGCGCTGTTTAGTGAATGTATATCCCAACGAAACGCTTTTTAGTGACAGATAAGATCCATTTTGAACAAAGAGACTTGATGAGCGATAGTTGTTGTTCAAATTGGCAACGCTCAATCTCGGGATGCTGTTGCTTGTTCCCTGCCCATGCCATCTACCTTCCTGTTCCTGATACCAGTTGAAAATTTGTGTGGCATCAATGCCCGCAAGTCTGTCCGCATCAAACAATTTGAAGCCAGCAGAACCAGCAAAATTGAAAACAAGATCAAAATGGCTATAGGTGATTGAACCGTGAAATCCATAAATAGCACGTGGGTTCGGATTGCCGAGGTTCACGCGATCTTTGTCATTGATTACGCCATCTCCATTCATATCGAGAAACCTTACATCACCTGGCTGAATGTTTGCCTTATTGGGATCGTTCTTAATGTTCGGGTCATTGTCAATGTCTGATTGTGTTTGATATAAACCATTGGCTTTAAAACCATAGAAAGAAGCTATTGACTGGCCTTGATAAGTGCGGGAAATATCTGCGTTCTCCCTGCCATAAGGAACTGAAGCTATGTAATTGCTATTGCCGTATAACTTAGTAACCTTATTTTTCAGCAAGGAAAGATTTGCCCCAAAAGAATACCCGAATTTGCCAGCGGTGTTATGATAGTTCAATTCGAGTTCAACACCATGGTTGTTCATGCTGCCAATATTTTGATTGGGCAAAGTGATCTGGCCGGGATCATCTGGCAAATTGGTTTGTGCACCAAAAGTTTCAACCAATTGATAAGGGATCAGCATATCACTCGTGTTCTTATTGAAATAAGTGATCGTTCCATTCAGGTGATTCTTCAATGTTGCGAAATCTACTGAAATGTTAGTCATCACTGCACGCTCCCAAGTAATATTGGGGTTAGCAAGTCCCGTTACATAGGACCCTGCTTGAATGGTAGTTGGTGAACCCAAAGCATAGCCATAACTTCCGTTGGCTGCTGTGCCGATGATGCTCAAGTATTGAAAGTCAGGAATATTTTGATTCCCCAATTGTCCCCAGCCGCCTGTTAGTTTTAATGAATTGATCACATCTTTTGCGCCGCTAAAAAATTTCTCATCTGATATTCTCCAACCAGCAGAAAAAGCCGGAAAATATCCCCATTGTCTTCCAGGGGCAAACTTGCTTGATCCATCTGCCCGCATGGTAACGGTCAATAAATATTTTCCCTTGTAATCATAATTCAATCTGCCGAAATAAGATTCCAACCCTTCGCTGGCATTATTATTACCATTGCTTCCTGGGTTGTTGCCAAGGTTCAATACTCTTTGGCTGACATTTGTATCAGCATAATTATTTGCGAAGGCATTAAAATAATTGCCGTTGTACAACTGAGCTGAATATCCACCAGTGAATGTGATGTTATGAACCTCGTTGATTCTTTTGTTGTAAGTCAAAAAATATTCTTCCAAAAATGTATTTCCCTTGTTGAAGCCCTGTGATAAGGAGGAGTTGGCAGGACCTCTGGTTTGTGTTGGGAAAGGAACTTGGAAATTATAAGATTCAGTATTTGCATGATCAACGCTGTAGTTGGCGCGAATCGATAAGCCCTTGATAATTTCAACTTCAGCATAAGCATTTGCCAATAATCTATTGGTCTTATTGTATGCATCAGTCGCCGTTGCTGTCAGAATTGGGTTATTGATATCGCCAAGGTCGCTTTGATCGGATTGAGAAGATCCCCATGTTCCATCAGGGTTGCGTACAGGTATTGCGGGGTTGAAACGAATTGCGCTCCATACCAAACCAGTTTGCGATGATTGCGTGTTTGGCGAAACAATATTTGAATTAGAGAAAAGCACGTTCTCCCCTAATTTAAGCCAGCTTGTTGCTTTATGCTCAGAGTTGATCCTAAAATTATAACGCGTAAAAAAAGAGTTCGGGATCATGCCCTGTTCATTATAATAGTTTCCTGAAATGCTATAGATGGATGAAGCATTGCCACCTCTTACGGCAACATCTACATCTTTAACATGACCTGTTCCTATCAATGCTCGCTGCCAGTCTGTACGCTGGGTTTGATAATAAGAAGTTCCCCATAAAGAAGGCACTGGAGCGTTATCATTGCTATATGCTTCTGTTTTCAGTTGAGCCAACTCAGGAGCAGTGAGCATATTAATAAATTTGACAGGGCTGTTTGAACCGGTATATAGGTTAACAGTAGTTTTTAATTTTTCATTAAAATTTCCCTTCTTCGTTGTTATCATCACAACCCCATTTGCAGCGCGTGATCCGTAAATTGCCGATGCAGATGCATCTTTAAGGATTTCAATAGATGCGATATCATTCGAGTTCACATCATTTAAGCCTCCTGCGGGAACACCATCAATAACAATCAATGGGGCGGAACTATTGATGGTGCCGATGCCCCTGATATTAATATTGGGCACACTGCCCGGAGAGCCATCGTTCCTGACGATTTCCACGCCCGCAGCTCTTCCCTGCAATGCATTTGCGGGGTTGCTGACAGGCAGGTTCTTGAAATCATCTCCCTTCACCGTGCTGATGCTACCCGTAAGATCTCTTTTTTTCTGTGTTCCATAACCAACCACAACCACCTCATTAAGCCCGGCCGTGTTCGGCTGCAATTGCACAGAAAATGATTTTTGCCTTTTCAGAGAATAAGACAGTTCCTTATAGCCGACATAGCTAATAATTAGTTCAGAGTTTGCGGGAGCAGAAATCGAAAAATCTCCATTCTCGTCTGTAGTAACAGCTTTATCTGAATTTTTTAATTTGATGGTAACACCTCCCAAAGGTTTTCCGTTTTCATCAAGTATTTTCCCCTTTATTAAATTGCTATCAACGGCAATGTCTTTAAATTCATCAACATTTGTCGGCGATATGATCACACTTTCCTCATTATTGATGGTATAGCTGAATTTCTTGCCCAGGATGATTTTGAGTATGCTTTCGAGCTCGGTGTTTTTTACATTCAGGTCAACTCTTCCAAGTTTATCAATGTAGCCGTTGTTATAAAAGAACCTGTATTTGCTTTGCTTTTGTATAGCATTGAAAATTTTGGCCACCTCAGCTTGTTTAAAATGCAAGCTGAATTTCTCCTGCGAATAAGTTTTTGCTGAAACCTGCAGGCATGTAACGAGGACAATAAAAAAACTGACTTTCATAAGCAGCAGAAATTTAAGGCATGGCGACAGAGCTTGATAAGCCCTCGCCTTTCTGGATTTCTTCATAATTTTGTTTTGGTTTGATTAATAATATGAGCAAACGGTCTCAATCTTATTTGCTCTGTGTTTTTCATCTAAAAGGGAAGAGCGTCACCTCTTCTCTTTTTCTTTTATAAAAATCATGAATCTGAAAAAATATTTTTTGGCTTCATCGCAATCGTGTTGGTTTATTAATAAAAATATTTTTGCTTCTCAAAAAATGCTGACATTTTCTCCTTCAATGCTATAATTAAAATGCGTTGTCATTTTAAGCACATCCAGCGCCTGCTGAATATTTTCCTTTTCAAACACACCTGTTACATACTCATCTTTTAGTTCCTCTTTTTGAAAATTGATATGGACCGCATATTTTCTTTCCAGCATTCTTGCTACATTATCAAGGCTTTCATTATTAAAAATGAGCTTATTGCTTAACCATGCAGTTTCCGGAATATTAATATTGCTTGCTACTGGCAGTGATTGCAGCTTAAATTTTAATTCGTTATTGGACTGATCAGTTGAAACAGCTTTGCTGTTTCTTGTATTGCTAACAGTCAATTTTTCATTGGGAGATAATACAATTTCTTTTTCAGGATCATCATCCAATATCACCTGCACCTTGCCACTGATCAACGTGGTTTCAATATCGGGATCTTCGCTATATGCTTTTACGTTGAATCTTGTGCCAAGCACTCTCACAGTAACTTTGCCTGCGTGAACAAGAAATGGCAACTGTGGGTTTTTTGTCACTTCAAAAAAGCCTTCGCCTTCCAGCGTCACTTCTCTTTGAGTTCCTGAAAATTTTTCAGGGTAAGTAAGTTTGCTTCCTGCATTCAACCATACTTGCGAACCATCAGACAATATTAATTTGGAAGTGTTGCCATAATGCACTTCTGCAATTTTTTTGCTGCCTGTCAACTGCTGTTTGCTGGAATATCCCCTGTAATAAAAAAGCCCGCTGCTGATAAGCACAATCGCAATTGCAGCCGCCATCCAAAATTTTCGGAGATAAATTATTTTCTGCAGATTGCTTTTTGTTTCGATCTCATCCTTGTTTGGATCTGTTGAAAGCTGAGCTGTATTCAATTTGCCAGCCAAATGCTCCCAGCCATTGTTCACAACCTCTTCTTTGGGAATGTCTTTTTCAAAATGACTTTTACTACCTTTTAATGAAAGCACTATTTCTTGGAGAAAAGCATAATCAGGATATTGCAATAATAAAGCCGCCAGCTCATCGAGTTCTTCTTTCGACGCATCGCTCGAAAGCTTTTTTGCCATCAGATCTGTAATCCTTGTTTTGGTCATGCAGTGATAGGGACAATCGGAGATTGCCTTTTTCTTAAAGCGAGGGCTGATTTTTTTGAAATATTTTACGAAAGTTCGGAAGAAGAAACAAATGCTGTCAGTTATTAAATCTTCACGCTAAACTCCCTCAGCGTTGGCTGTAATAATTCTTCAAGTTTTTTGAGAGCAATGGTGAGCTGGGTAGTAACTGTTTTGTAGGATATGCCGAGTATGGTTGCCACTTCAGTATTGTTCAATCCATCTTCTTTAACCATTTTGAAAATGAGCTTGCATTTGGGTGGCAGCTTGTTAATGGATTCTTCAATCCGTTTTTTCAATTCATCAGTAATCAATATTTGTTCCTGATCGGGACTTAAATAAAAATGGTCTGATGATAGATCTTCGATATCAATCGTTTTGTTTGAATTGTTCTTCTTTAAATAATTAAAAGCGGTGTTTTTTACTGACACATATAAATAGACATTGATGTTTTTTATTTCAGATATTTTGTTTCTTTTTTTCCATAGGTTCAAAAAAACATCATTCACTATTTCTTCCGAAAGCTCTTTATCGCGAACGAAGGCGAAAGCAAACTGAAATAATTTGAAAACGTTTTCTTTATAAAACTCTTTGAAAGCGTTTTCATCATTTTTAGCTTGTATGAGATAAAGCAGTTGTTGCATATTCCTCTAAAAGGTAGGTTTAAGTATTTGTAATGCGCCATTATTTTTTGCTGCCACAACAAAAAAACTGTTTTTGCTTTTAACAGTGATGATATTGCGCACATCGCCCGGAATGTATAAATGGGTTTGCGAATAGTCCAAAGTTGCGAAACTGCCGTTGCCATTGTTTTTCAGCACAAGACCAATGCCCGCATCCAAAGGTCCCATCTGCGTGCGAAACGGATAAAAATTCCCTGCAAGTATGATATCTTTTTTCCCGTCTTTATTAATATCGACCGAAATCATTCCACTCACTGCGCTTATTTGTGCATAAGATGGCAGTGGTGAGATGTCAAATTTTTTATTGCCATTGTTTCGCAGGAACACTGATTGCAATGTTTTTATTTCTATTGTTTTTGCATTTTGCAATTGTTCTTCGCTGAACATATCGCTCAGTTGTGCGTCGGCATAATCAGAATAATGCAAAAACTTCTTTTGTAGAGAAGGTATCTGTGATGCGATTTCATCTTTGGAAAGATAAGGATAGCTTTTGCCCTGATTGTAATAACATAGAATGGGATCGACAATCCCATTACCCATAAAATCTGCGTAAGTAATAGTGAGCGGTTCATTTGCAGTAGCTTTGAATTGTGTGTTCAATCCGAGGTTGCCAACCACAATATCTGTGTCGCCGTCATTGTCAAAATCGTCTGCCAGAATACGGGTCCACCAGCCATTGGTGCCACTCAAGCCATAAGCGTTTGTAGCATTCACCAATTTCCCCTGATGATTTTCAAAAATGCTGATCGGCATAAACTGACCGACTACTACCAAATCTTCCCAGCCATCTTTATTGATATCAACCCAAAGTGCATCAGTGACCATTCCGACAAAAGATAATGTAGTGTCAGTTTGCGATGCATCTGTTTCAAATTTTATTTTTCCCGGAACGCTTTTGTTTTTCAATATAAAACTTTCAGGCGCCGCAGGAAACATGCCCGGCTTTAAACCGCCGCCAACAAAAAGATCGGGCAGTCCATCTTTATGAATAGATGCGGCACGCACACAACTTCCGCTCACTGTCTCTGCAGGCAATGCATCAAACAGTTCTTTAAAATTTCCGTGTCCATCATTTTCAAAAAAACGATCCTGATAATTTTTATCACCCAATGGATAATCCGCGCCGCCGCTTACGATATATAAATCCATATCTCCATCTCCATCAGCATCAAAAAAAAGTGCATCCGTATTGGCTGGCTTTTTATTATTGTTCCATGGCTGAAGTGATGCCGGAATAAATTTCCCATCTTTTGTTTGCAGATATAAAATGCTTTCGTGATCAGCAGATCCGCCAATGAAAAGATCTTCAAGCCCATCTCCATTCACATCCGCTTTTGCAATGCAAGGCCCAACTTTTGATAATTGATAAGGAAGCAGTGGAGAAATTTTAAAATCAACAAATGAAGACTGCTGATGCTGATAACTGATTCCTGAGCTTTGCGTTACATCTTTAAAAGCAGGTTGTGCATCAACGTTAGCATTTGCCCGTTTCGGGATAGATCCTGTATTCTGATTGATGACCAATAAAGTATCTGCTTTAACATTTTCAAGCAAAGATTCTTTCCCGCCAACCCATTTTATTTTGATTGATTGGATGATGCTATCATCGCCCAAACCAATATGCATTATCGGATCAACAGAAGATTGAAAGCCTCTCGATGTATATTGCTCCTGCATCTGATTGTTATGCGCTGTTCTCACATAAACTTTTGCGCCAATGCCCGAAGTGTTTTTTCCTTCGCCATTTAATTTTAACCTGATATAATGTGCGTGCTTATTTTCAGACGCATTGTTTTTATAAATAGTCGCAACGTCATTCAGGTTGCTGATCACCAGATCAAGATCTCCGTCATTATCTAAGTCCGCATATACGGCACCGTTATTGACTGATTTTTTGGTTAGCCCCCAATCTTCAGTCATGTTGCTAAAGCCAAGTTCATGGTTATTCCTGAAAAGATAATTGCTCAATTTGGTAGAAGGCATTTGCTGAACAAGCTTCCACATTTCCGTTTTGTTATTTTCTGGCTGAACGTATTGAGCTGAGTATCCCGAAGTATATTTTACAAAATCAAGATTGGTAATATCCCTGAATATACCATCCGAAATAAAAAGATCTTTCCATCCGTCATTATCAAAATCCGCAAAAAGTGGCGACCAACTCCAGTCAGTTGCAGACATGCCAGCCATTTGCCCTACCTCGCTAAAAATAGGCATACCGCTGCTATCATTGCCATTATTCAATTGCAGCGTGTTGCGCATTTGTTGATGGTGAAACCCTGCGTTCACACGCATTTCATATTTATCATAAGCATCTGCGCCTTTCAATAATTTTTGGCGATGATTACTTTCCGGCAACATGTCAAGCACAACAATATCAGTTTTGTCATCATTATTATAATCAGCAATATCACTGCCCATTGCAAACTCAGAAATGTGCCCTGCTGCTTTTGCAAGCACTTCGCGGAAAGTTCCATCATGATTATTGAGATAGAGAAAATCCCTTTCATCATAATCGTTCGTTACATAAATATCAGCCCAGCCATCATTATTAATATCACTTACAGAAACACTCAGCCCAAAATTCAACCCGCTTCCATCAATATGCGCTTGCTCGCTCACATCAGTGAAATGTCCATTATCATTTCGATAAAGACGATTACCGAATTTTGGGTTTCTTGTTGAGCGAAGTTTATCAGTCTTGAAATATGGATTGAAAAACATGTCTGCATGGTTCACCATGAACATATCAAGATCACCATCATTATCATAATCAAAAAAAGAAACAGTGGTAGTGTAAGTACCGGGTGCATCGAGACCATATTCTTTCGCAGATTCTTTAAAAACAGGAACACCATCTTTTATTCCTTGGTTGATATATAATTCATTTCTTCTGTCGTCATCAGTTCCAGGACCGGAATAGCAAACATAAATATCAAGCAGGCCATCGCCGTTCACATCAGCCATCACCACACCTGTTTTCCATTTGGAGCGACCATTCATACCGGCTTTATCAGTAATGTCTTCAAATTGAAAATTACCTTTATTGAGGTAGAGTTTGTTGGAAATCATATTGCCCGTGAAAATGATATCGGGCAATCCGTCATTATTTAAATCACCGACCGCAACGCCACCTCCATTGTAGAGATATTCGTAAGTGAGAATATTGTAATCCTCATCTTCTTTAACATCGTTCCTGAAATCAATATGTGATTGAGAGGGAGATACTTCGCTAAACAAAGTTCTGGCATCTTTTGCTTTTTCGGTGCATGCATATAAAAACACGACACTTAAAAGCATCAGTAAAGTTTGACGCAAAAGCTTGATGACGGCAGTGAGCAATGGTTACAATTATTGGTTCGGTGCTAAAAATAATTCGATTTATTGAACTTTCTTGTTAATAAAAGTTAGGTTTAAATGGTATTGTGCTAAGTAGGATAATCAACAAACGGTTTCGTTTGCGCTAAATGCAAAAAGCTGTGAGGCAAAGAAAA
>CAIYPC010000514.1 GCA_903927975.1 uncultured Bacteroidota bacterium
AATGGTGAGTTGTGAATGGTCAATGGTGAATGACAGATACTGAAATAATAAAGAGACATTGTTCTTCCTTGACCGTTCACAACTCTGCACAAAAAACCTTGAAGGTTTTACGAAGAGCAAAATTATTTTCAATCAGATCGATAAACCTTCGAGGTTTAAGCGAACCATTCACTATTCACCATTGACCATTCACCTTTTGACTTATTACGTTACCAAGTTTTGACCAAATCAAACTAATTGAAAATCAATATACAATTTATTTTTTATTAAAAATCGAATGACTTGTTTTTTATCACGTTTGACTTAATGATATTCATGTTTCGATTTTGCTGCTTGCTATTTTTCTTTATTTTTTCCTTTTTAAAACCCAAAATAACTGTTTATGAACCGAACCACTTTAAGCCTTATGGCTAAAGCAGCTATCTTTCTTTTTTTATTATTTCCGTCAGTGATTTTTGCTCAAACTCATGTAGTGAAGGGAACTGTGAAAGATGCAGACGGCAAACCCATTGCTGGCGCATCCGTTGTGGTGAAAGGAACCGTGAAAGGCACTAACACTGCTGCTGATGGCAGCTATTCAATTGCTTTAAATTCCGCGAACGATGTGATTGAAATCTCATTCGTTGGTTTTAGGACAAAAACAATTGAAGTGAAAGGGCGAACTGCAATTGATGTTAGTCTTGAAGAATCAAAAAGCCAGTTGAGTGATGTAGTGGTTGTGGGTTATGGCACACAGAAAAAAAGCGATATCACCGGAGCAATTTCTTCTGTGCGCAACAAAGAATTTAAAGATCAACCTGTTTCAAATCTCGCCAGCAGCATTCAGGGAAAAGTAGCCGGCATTTTAGTGACCACGCCTTCAGGCACGCCCGGCGCTGGTTTGCTCGTGAGCGTTCGCGGAGCAAGCAATCCATTATATGTTGTTGATGGTGTGCCAATGCTCAGTGAAAGTAATTCATCTTTAGCAACATCTTACAATACAAATGGTGATGTGGAAGGCAGCGGTCAAAATGTTAGTTCTATTAGCGACATCAATCCTGACGATATTGAATCAATCGAAATTTTGAAAGATGCATCATCAGCATCTATATATGGTGCGAGAGCTGCGAATGGTGTTGTGCTCATCACCACCAAGCGAGGCAAAAACGGAAAAACAGAATTTGGTTTCAACAGTTTTGCGGGCATGCAAAATGTTGCGCGAAAAATTCCATTTTTAGATAGCAAAGGTTTTGTTGCCTTGGAAGAAGATGCAAGAAAACAGGATCTGTTATTATACAATCAAGATCCAACGCCATTTAATGATGCATATCCCGGCTTTGATCCTTCTGTCTTGACGAACCCATTGCCTGACTCATGGAACACTGGCGTAAATACTAATTGGGAAAATCAAATTTTCAGAACAGCGCCGATTGCGAATCTTCAATTATCGGCTCGTGGTGGCAACGACAAAACAAAATTTTTTCTTGCGGGAAATTATTTTGATCAGGAAGGCATCGTTATAGAGAATTATTACAAACGTGCTTCATTCAGATTGAACCTTGATAATAAAGTGAGCAATCATGTGAGCATCGGCGCCAACATGTCTTTTACTTATGGAAAAAATAGAAGAAGTTTTAACGATGATACTTATACGGGAGTTGTAACAAATGCCATTGGCGCGTCACCTTTGATGCCTGTTTATAATCCTGATGGCACTTATGCAGATTACACGCAATATCAGGCAAGCTGGCTCAGCGATAATCCTGTTAAATCTGCAAAAGAAATAAAAGCGTTCACGACCAATTACCGTTTTATCGGTACTGCATTTCTTGATATTGATATTTTGAAGGGATTAAAATTCAGAAGTTCCTTCACCACCGATTATACTGATTTAATAGACAATCAATTTTTCAGCCCCATCACTTCTGATGGTGCTCCGGTTGGAGGCAAAGCAATTGAAGGCACTTACAGAAATCTCACTTGGCTGAACGAAAATATTTTGAGCTACACTAGTTCATTCGGCAAGAGTACTATCAACGCTGTTGGTGGCTTCACAGTACAATCATCACGCTATGAAAAATCATCCATCAATGCACAAGGATTCCCGACTGGCAGCGGACTTGAAAATATTTCAAGCGCATCGACCATCACCGCTGCAACCGATCAAAATTTTGGCTGGGGACTTGAATCATTTTTGGCAAGAGTGAATTATAGCTATGATGAAAAATATTTGCTTTCATTAAGTGGTCGCTATGATGGCTCTTCGCGTTTTGATCCTTCTTCACGATGGGGATTGTTCCCTGCGTTTTCTGCAGGATGGATTTTATCAAAAGAAAAATTTCTCGAAAAATCTGATTGGCTTACCAATTTAAAATTGCGCGTTAGCTATGGCTTAACTGGCGATCAGGAAATTGGCGATTTTCAATATCTCAGCTATTGGACGCCTTCAAGATATGATGGCAATGCAGGGCTGCGACCAAGCAATATTGGCAACTCCGCTTTAACATGGCAAAGAAATAAAATGTTCAACGTTGGTGCTGATTTCGAAATCATGCGTGGAAAATTCAGCGGCTCGCTTGAATTTTTTAAAGGCAACAGAACACAATTGCTTGCACAAGCTGTATTGCCCGCCACGTCCGGCTTTTCATCATACACCACAAATGCCGGCAACATAGAAAACAAAGGAGTTGAATTTTCTTTGAACGCATATCCTATAAAAACTTCAAAATTTTCATGGACAATCAGTTTCAACATCAGCTATATAAAAGATAAAATTTTGTCTTTGTACAGTGATAATGAACAACTGTTTGCTTACACAGATTTGTTTCCGACACATATTTTAAAAGTTGGTCAGCCAATCGGCACATTTATCGGTTACAAATATTTAGGAGTTGATCCGCAAACTGGTCAGCCAAATTATGGCGACAGCTTGCAACCATTGGGAAAAGCAACACCCGACTTTTTTGGTGGAATAACAAACGATTTCAAATATAAAAATTGGGATCTCTCAATTGTGATGCAGTATAGCATTGGCAACAAAGTGTACAATCTTATTCGCACCACTTATCAAACACTTGGAAATAGTCCCGGCGGTTGGGATGCAAACAATGATTTATATCAGGTGTATGCAAACAATGCTACTATCGTGAATAAGCGATGGGAAAAGCCAGGAGATAAAACAGACATACCAAGAGCATCGTTGATTTTTGAAAATTACAATCAACAATCATCACAGTTTATTGAAGACGCTTCTTTCCTTCGGATAAGAACAGTAAATCTTGGTTACACATTCAGACCAAAACACCCTGGTGTTTATAATTCTTTAAGATTTTATTTGCAGGCACAAAATCTTTGGGTGCTCACAAAATATTATGGTTTCGATCCGGAAGTAAGTTCCAATGGCGGCAGCAATCCTGAAACCGCAGGCGTTGATTACGCCGCATATCCGCAGGCACGCACATTCACTTTTGGCGTAAACTTTAACTTCTAAAAAAACTGATTATGCTTAATAATATTTTCAATATAACAAAGAAGAAATTTTCTCGAAGCTCGAAGCTCACAGCTCACAGCTTTTTCAGATACACATTAGCGTTAGCCATTATCATCATCGCGTCTTCTTCATGCAAAAAAATCCTTGATGTCAATTCGCCCAATGCAGTTGGTGATGGAACAATATTCACTTCTGTTGACGGATTGCGAAGTGCGAGGATTGGCATGTACAGCACATTGCAGGATAAAAATTATTATGGAGGTTCTTATCCTTTGGTTGCAGAATGCTATTCTGATGATGGAACAACAGGCGGTTATGATGTGATTGATTTGAATGATATTGCTTCAAAAACTGTTCAACCTTCAAATATCTATACAACGAATATCTATTCTGTAATATATAATAGCATTTACACGGCGAACAAGATTATTAATAATATCGATAACGTTCCTAATCTTGATCCAACTGAAAAAAGCAACACACTTGGTGAAGCAATGTTCGTTCGTGCTTTGGGTGAATTTGATTTGCTCAGAATGTTCGGTGAGCATTGGGACAAAACTTCAAACTATGGCATTTCAATTGTAACTACTTCTGATCAGCCGAAAGTTGCAATCGCACGAAGTACTGTAGATGCTTCTTATAAACAAATCATTTCTGATCTGACATCTGCAATTGGTTCCTTAAACACATTCAATGGCAATCAATATGTTTCCTTAACCGCTGCAAAAGCATTGCTGGCACGTGTTGATTTATATTATGGAGATAATGCAAATGCTGCTTCGCTTGCAACAGATGTTATCAACGATAATAATTTCTCTTTGTTCGGACCAGATAATTTCACAAACATATACACGAGCAGGCTCACTCCTGAAAGTGTTTTTGAATTGAAATTTGATTTACAAAATCCAAGCGCATACAACACGCTCACTTATGTGCGCGATGATGCGTTAAGAACGGACGTCGCATTTCTTGCATCGGCAGATCTGAATACTTTTTTTCAAAGCCGACCGACTGACAAACGAAGCATATTAGTTGATTATGTAAATGTGGATGTGAGCATTCAACCAGATGGGCGCACACAAAAATATCGTGGTGAACAAACAAAAGATAATTCAGGCTTCATCATTCGCCTTGCTGAAGTTTATTTGATAAGAGCGGAGGCATTGGGAAAAACAAATGGACTTGCTGATTTGAATACCATTCGCGAAAACCGTGGCATGGGTGATTTAACAGGCACAGATGTTCCCGACAGCATTAGTTTTTTAAATGCTGTTTTAGACGAAAGAAGAGCCGAATTAAATTTCGAAGGACATCGCTTATTTGATTTGGCACGAACAAATAATGTTGCGAATATTTTAGGAGCAACTGTAAATGCGATTATGCCAATTCCACAAAGAGAAATCGAAGGAACTAATAATGTTGTGGTTCAAAATCCAGGATACTAATGTGACAATTTGAAAATGAGCTAATGTGATAATTTGAAAATGTGAAAATGGCTCAATGAGAAGGCATCGAACGGCTTGAAGTTGTCGACAAAATTTATCATGCTTTTGCAGCCGTCAGATGACTTGCAGAGTAATCGAAAACTTTCAAGGTCTAAGCAAAAACTCGTCGCGCCTGTGCGCCTTTGCGAGAGACATTTCTTAACGAAAACAAAATCTATGTTCCACAATCCGATTGCAAACATGTTGAGAAAAGCATTTTTAGATTCAGTAAAAGATAATAAACAGGCAAGCGAATCATTCAGCCAAAGCCGCAGAAATTTTTTGCGTGATTCCACGTATGCCGCTGCTGGCATTGGTTTGATTCCGTCACTCTTCAATGAATCAACTTTTTCAAAAAACATGTCTGCCAATAATCGGGTTGTAATTATTGGCGCTGGTATTGCAGGATTGAACGCTTGTTATCAATTAAAAAAACGGGGGATCAATGCAACAGTTTATGAAGCATCTCCAAGAGCAGGCGGAAGAATGTTCACGATGAAAGACGAGTTTGGAAAAGGAATCACCACTGATATCGGCGGAGAATTTGTTGACACAACGCACACTGAAATCATTCAATTGATGAAAGAATTTGGATTATCATTTTATGATTTGCGCGAAGACAAATTGGAATCGAAGGAATTATATTTTGGCGGAAAACATATTTCGAATAAAGAATTGAGAGATGCATTCGCACCTTTTGTTGAGAGATTGGTAACAGATATTAAATCACTGCCAGAAAAAATAAGCTATAAAACTGCGGACAGTTTTAAACATTTCGATGATCAATCCATCACCGAATATATTTCAAGCATTGGCATAAGCGGATGGCTTTATGATTTTATTAATATTGTGCTAACGAGAGAATACGGAATGGAAGCAACAGAACAATCTGCAATCAATTTTCTTATCATGTTTGAACCTCCAAAGGAGTCTTACTATGAAATGTTTGGTGACGATCATGAAGTGATGAAAATAAAAGGTGGCAGTCAGCATTTAACGGATGCGCTCTATGAAAAAATAAAAAATCAGGTGATATTGAAACATCAGCTTGTTTCTATTGAAAAGAAAAAAACATCTGGTTATAACCTTTCATTTAAAAACAATGATGCCATAAAAAATATATCGGCAGATTTTGTAGTGCTGGCAATTCCATTCTCTATTCTAAGAACATTGAAAATAGATGTTGATATGCCAGTGGGAAAAAGAAAATGTATTGATGAAATCGGCTATGGCAACAGTTGCAAATTTGTGATGGGCATGAATGAAAAACCATGGCGAGCTGTAGGGAAAC
>CAIYPC010000515.1 GCA_903927975.1 uncultured Bacteroidota bacterium
AATTAGCAAATTTGAAAATGAAAACCCGCTCACTGCTGATATTAGGTGTCATTATCGTTTCACTGTTTCTTGCTTTTTATATCAATAAATTTCTGCAAAAGAAACTACAACCACGCTCTTCTTTTATAAGGCTCGTCATTTACTTGCTATCTTCATTTGCGCTGGTTTTTCTGTATGTTTTCTTATTAGTATGGTCGGTTGCGCATTTATTCCCATTGAAATAAATAACTTCTTATTTTTACGCCCATAATTAAAACGATTATCAATGTCATACAATTTATTGAAAGGAAAAAAAGGAATCATATTCGGAGCGCTTGATGAAAAATCAATTGCATGGAGAACAGCATTGCGCTGTCATGAAGAAGGAGCTGAACTGGTATTGAGCAATGCGCCAGTAGCGTTGCGCATGGGTGAGATAAACAAACTCGCTGAGATTGTGAAAGCACCTGTTATTCCAGCAGATGTTACCAATATGGACGACCTGAAGAAATTGTTTGAAGAATCCATGAAGCATTTTAATGGCGGCGTAGATTTCATCCTGCATTCGATCGGAATGGGACTGAATGTTCGCAAAGGAAAAAAATATACCGAGCTTGATTATGGTTTCAACCAAAAAACATTTGATATTTCTTCTGTATCACTTCACAAGGTGTTGCGCACTGCATGGGATATGGATGCTATTAATGAAGGCGGCAGCGTGATTGCGCTTACTTATATTGCGGCACAAAGAGTTTTTCCTGATTACAGCGAAATGGCTGATGCAAAAGCTTTGCTGGAAAGCATTGTAAGAAGCTTTGGCTATCATTATGCCGTCAGAAAAAAAGTCCGTATCAATTCAATCTCTCAATCACCCACAAGAACCACAGCAGGCGGAGGCATTAAAGGCTTCGATGGCTTTATCAATTTTGCAGAAAAAATGAGCCCGTTAGGAAATGCCACAGGCGATGAATGCGCTGATTATTGTGTTTCTCTTTTCAGCGATCTTACTAAAATGGTAACGATGCAAAATCTTTTCCATGATGGAGGCTTCTCAACAACTGGGATTACGCCAGGGGTTGTTGAACAGATGGAGAAATAAAGGGAATTTCGGATTGTGGATTTGTGATTGCGAATTTCTTTAGTTCGATGGGCCATATAAATCCAATCTTCCTAAATTATTGATATACTAATTCGAGCGGTTGACACATCATAAAGAAATTGTACATCGTACATCTCAAATCATAAATCTTTAAATCTATATAAAACGAAAGCCACATTTTTCAATGTGGCTTTCGTTTTTATGATGAAGTCTTTTAATATTCATCTTCATTAAAAAAGAAATCTTCTTGCGATGGGTAATCGGGCCATATATCGTCAATAGCCTCATAAATTTCTCCTTCATCCTCTAATTCCTGAAGATTCTCTACTACTTCAATGGGAGCGCCAGAACGGATAGCATAATCTATCAGCTCGTCTTTTGTTGCGGGCCACGGAGCGTCTTCAAGGTAACTGGCTAATTCTAGTGTCCAAAACATTTTTCCTTGTTTAAATTTCTAAAAGTTAATATAAAGACAGCAGAAATTTCAAATTGTTTGCTCACTACCCGATATCTTCTGCCTCCCAAATTTCCCGCAAAAGTAATTTTAAATACGAGATTTCCAAATCATAGTTTTCAATCTTTGAAAATCATTTGAAAAATAGCCCTTCCAGCTGTCAATATCTGAACGTGAACCTGTAGGTTTGTAGTATGTAACAAGAGTGGTAAGTGATAAGTTGTAAGTATTTAAGTATGCCTATTTTTTTTCACTATTCACCATTCACTATTCACCAAAATATGCTCACAGCAAGGAATATCAACAAATACTACGGCAAACTGCAGGTTTTAAAAGATGTGGGCGTGAATATAGCCAAGGGCGAGATCGTGAGCATTGCTGGTCCCTCCGGCTCGGGCAAAAGCACTTTGTTGCATATTTTGGGAACGCTCGATGAACCGGGTTCAGGAGAGATTTTTTTGAATGACACGAAAGTGAATGAGCTTGAGGGAAAACAGTTGGCTGCGTTCCGGAACAAGCATATTGGCTTTGTTTTTCAATTCCATCATTTGCTGCCAGAATTTAGTGCTTTGGAAAATGCATGCATTCCCGGTTGGATTGCTGGAAGAAAAAGAAAAGAAGTGGAAGAAAAAGCAAAAAATTTATTGATCACGTTGGGCGTCGGGGAACGACTCGATAATAAACCGAGCGAATTATCAGGCGGGGAGCAACAACGCGTTGCCGTGGCGCGTGCGCTGATCAATAATCCTGATATTGTTTTTGCTGATGAACCAACCGGCAACCTTGATTCTGCCAATGCACGTGAGCTGCATTTGCTTTTTTTTGATTTGAGAAAAAAATTCAACCAGACTTTCTTAATCGTTACTCATAACGAAGAGCTTGCTCAAATGAGCGACAGGATTTTGCACATGAAAGATGGGATGATTATGCCCCCAGCCCCTAAAGGGGAGTAAGGCATGCCTCAAAATATTTTTGAAGTATTAGGCCAAGAAATTGGTTATACCCCTTTAGGGGTTTAGGGGTATTCTTGGTTTCCATTGCATTTCTTCTACTTTCAATTGATGTGCAATAAACCTTGCAAGCACAAAAAGATAATCGCTCAAGCGATTAATGTATTTTATAATAAGTGGCTCGACAAATAAATTATTTTCTTGCATATTCACACAAATTCTTTCTGCACGGCGGCAAACACAGCGCGCAACATGCGCAGTTGATACAGCAACATGACCGCCCGGCAAAATAAAATGCTTCATGGCAGGCAGGATCTCATTCATTGCATCTATTTCCTTTTCAAGAAATAAAATGTCTTCTTCTTTTAAATCGGGGATTTTTAATGAGGGCTCTTTATCAGGATCACAGGCTAATGATGAACCGATGGTGAATAATCTATCTTGAATTTCTTTTAAAGTATTTTTAGAATGATTGTCGGTAAGATGATCGCTTAATAAACCAATAAAAGAATTTAATTCGTCCACAGTGCCGTAGGATTCAATCCTGATATGGCTTTTAGGAACTTTCGTCCCGCCGATTAGAGAAGTCTTTCCCTTATCACCTGTTTTTGTATAAATTTTTAAAGCCATGAAAGTTTTGAAGGTACAAGTTACAAGAGAACAAGTTATCAAGGAAAGGCAAGAATGGCGCTCGTTGTAAACCTCTATTCACCATTGAGCATTCACCGCTCACGCCGTTACCAATTCTCCTCCCATACGAGTTGGTGGTCTTCTCTTATCAGTCTCGATAACGCCATCGCGCAAGCGAACAATACGATGAGCATAGTTCGCGATATCTTCTTCATGCGTTACCAAGACAACGGTATTGCCAGATGATTGAATCGCTCCGAATATGTCCATAATCTCAATTGAAGTTTTGCTGTCTAAGTTTCCAGTAGGCTCATCTGCCAATATAATAGAAGGATTGTTGACGAGCGCACGTGCGATAGCAACACGCTGACATTGACCACCAGAAAGTTCATTTGGCTTATGATGACTTCTATCAGTAAGACTTACTTTTTCAAGCACACTCATCGCTATTTCAATGCGCTGCTTTTTACCAACACCAGCATATACCAATGGAAGTGCAACATTTTCAACCGCTGTTAATCTCGGCATTAAATTGAATTGCTGAAACACAAAGCCGATTTCTTGATTGCGCACCTCAGCAAGATCATTATCTGGCATCTTACTCACGTCCTGTCCGTTCAAAATATAAGTGCCGCCTGTTGGTGAATCAAGACAACCAAGAATATTCATCAATGTGCTTTTGCCAGATCCCGATGGGCCCATTAAAGCGACATATTCATTCTTAAAAATATCGAGTGAAATGTTTTTCAACACAAGCAATTCCTGCTTGCCCAGATAATAACTTTTGGTGATAGAGTCAAGATGTATAATGCCCCTACTTCCTAAAGGAGAATTTTGGAAACTTAATGATGACGTTGAATCCATATTTTAGGTTTAGTCAGTTATAATCTTTTTTGTTCCTCTTTCACAGGCGAGGATATTACCTTGGGCACTTTAAAATAAACGCCGTCTGTTGATGGCGCATTTTGCAAAGCTTCTTCGCGGCTCACCGATCCCTGCAGTTCATCTTCGCGCAGCACATTTGTTGCATCGGTCATGTGCAATTGCGGTTCTATTCCATCAGTGTTCAGTTCATTCAGTTTCTCCACGAAACTGATCATGCGTTTCAAATCTTTTTTTATCCCTTCTTTTTCCTCATCGCTAAAATGCAAACGAGCGAGGTTTGCTAAATTATCAACGAATGCGTCATTCACTTCCATACAAAACGTTATTAAACAAAAATAATGGATTCATTCGGACTTTTTTAAGGTTTTAGATGAGTGGAATTTATGTTCCGTAGGAACATATCGTGGGTAGAAAAAATAATTTAGTTCATACGTTCCGTAGGAACGGTTGCCGCAAAGCACGAGACGTTCCTACGGAACGAAACTACGTTTTACCATTTTCTACCCACCAGATGCTCCAACGGAACATGAATCCTGCATAACCAAATCCGTGAGTATTGGAATTCTTTTTCATAAAAATTATAGGGCTCAAAAGAATAAGCGATTGCAAAAAAAATAGCCATCGCAAAAGCGATGGCTATTATAAAAAATTTGACAGGAAAAATTATCGGTTATCCGTGACTGTTTATTTTTTTTCAATCTCAGTAGCGCCCTCCACAAGCACAGCAACATTGTTATTAATGACTTCTACAAAACCGCTCTGGATATCAAAATAAGCAAGGTGATTATTTTTATCTTTTAAAATTTTCAGCTTGCCGTTTTTCAGTGCGCTCACCAATGGAGCATGTTTATCCAGCACTTCAAAAGAGCCAGTGATGCCGGGCAACTGCACGCCATAAACATCTCCGCTAAAAATCTTTTTTTCTGGTGTTAAAATCTCTAAGTTCATTGTTTGTAGTTCGTGGTTTGTGATTTGTAGTCCTGAAAGTTTGAGTCTTATTACGATTTTCGAATCGCTGAACCACAAACTATAAACTACAAACTCGAAACTAAATTTATCCTTGCGCCTGCGCCATTAATTTCTTGCCCTTCTCAATTGCATCATCAATGCTAACAACAAGGTTGAACGCTGCTTCAGGAAGTTCATCCACTTCGCCATCCATGATCATATTAAAACCGCGAATGGTTTCTTCAATCGGCACCAACACGCCTTTCAAACCTGTGAACGCTTCTGCAACGTGGAATGGCTGCGATAAGAAACGCTGCACTTTACGAGCTCTTGAAACAGTCATTTTATCTTCATCGCTCAACTCATCCAAACCGAGAATTGCAATGATATCTTGTAGCTCTTTATATCTCTGTAAAATCAATTTCACACTGTTCGCACAATTATAATGCGCATCGCCAACAATCAGCGGGGTTAAAATTCTTGATGTAGAATCCAATGGATCTACCGCTGGATAAATACCTAAATCGGCAATCTTTCTGCTCAATACCGTTGTTGCATCCAAGTGGGCAAAAGTTGTTGCCGGAGCAGGATCCGTTAAGTCATCCGCAGGCACATATACCGCCTGAACGGAAGTGATAGAACCATTTTTTGTGGATGTAATTCTTTCCTGCATAATACCCATTTCAGTGGCAAGCGTTGGCTGATAACCCACCGCAGAAGGCATACGACCCAGCAGCGCAGACACTTCAGAACCTGCTTGTGTGAAACGGAATATATTATCAACGAAGAAAAGGATGTCGCGACCTTGACCTTTGCCATCGCCATCGCGATAATATTCAGCAATTGTCAATCCGCTCAAAGCCACGCGGGCACGTGCTCCTGGCGGTTCGTTCATTTGTCCGAAAACGAAAGTAGCTTTCGATTCAGCCAATTCCTTCATATCTACCTTGCTCAAATCCCAGCCGCCGTTTTCCATGCTATGCTTGAATTCGTCGCCGTATTTCATAATGCCGGCCTCAATCATTTCACGCATCAGGTCATTTCCTTCGCGTGTTCTTTCACCCACTCCAGCAAACACAGACACACCTGCATACGCTTTCGCGATATTATTAATAAGCTCTTGGATCAATACAGTTTTTCCTACACCGGCACCACCAAACAAACCAATTTTTCCACCTTTTGCATAAGGCTCAATCAGGTCAATTACCTTAATTCCGGTAAACAACACTTCAGTTGAAGTGCTGAGGTTTTCAAATGCAGGTGGCTTTGCGTGAATTGGGCGACCGCCTACTTTAGAAACCTGTGGCAACCCGTCAATCGCATCTCCAGTTACATTAAAAAGACGTCCTTTAATTGCGTCGCCAATCGGCATCGCGATAGGAATTCCTGTATCAACAACTTCCATTCCGCGAACCATGCCTTCAGTTCCATCCATCGCAATGCAACGAACGCTGTCTTCACCAAGATGTTGCTGTGTTTCAAGCACTAATATTTCACCATTTGATCTCTTAACTTCCAGACAGTTGTAAATATCGGGAAGCTGGCTCTCGAACTGAACGTCAATTACCGCTCCGATAATCTGTTTAATCTTTCCAACATTCGCCATATCAGCAATTATTTAAATGTGGGGGTTTAAAATTGGCTGCAAAAGTAAGGAAGTCATGTCAAAAATCCGAAATGAATTTAATAAGAAGGAGGAAGGTTTAGGGTAGAAGGTTTAAGGTTCTTAGGTGCATCATGATGATAAACTGTAACAGATTCTTCTGCTGCCATACCTTCCACCTTAAACCTTACTCCTCTTCACTACTTTCTACTATTTTTGCTCCTTATAATTTTTATGGAATTAATAGAAGTTTTAGATAATAATACCGCGAAAGATTTTATTAAGGTGAATGTTGAACTGAACAGCCATTCGCCAAATTATATTCGCCCATTGGATAAAGACGTAAACGAAGTTTTTGACAAGGAAAAAAACAAAGCTTTTCGTTTTGGCGAAGTAAAAAGATGGATACTGAAAGATGCTGATGGGAAATTTATTGGAAGGATTGCTGCGTTCACAAATAAAAAATATAAAAACAAGGGCGATGATGTACCAACAGGCGGCGTTGGTTTTTTTGATTGCATCAATAATCAAGAAGCTGCAGATATGCTTTTTGATGTTGCCAAACATTGGCTTTTGCAAAAAGGCATGCAGGCGATGGATGGGCCGATAAATTTTGGCGAACGAGATCGCTGGTGGGGATTGGTTGTGGAAGGTTTTGATCCTCCATTGTATTGTATGAATTATAACCCGACCTATTATAAAGATCTGTTTGAGACTTATGGCTTCCGCAATTTTTTCAATCAGATCTGTTTCGGGTTAACAGTTGCTGATCCCGTTCAGCAAAAATTTTATGACAGACATGCCGCATGCGCTGCTGATCCTAATTTCTCCGCGGTTCATATCAAAAAAAATCAGTTGCAAAAATTTGCAAAAGATTTTACCATCATTTATAATAAAGCATTTGCTGGTCATGGTGGCATGAAAGAAATGGCTGAACCCATTGTCCAAAAAATGTTTCAATCAATGAAGCCAGTCATCGATGAAAAAATAAGCTGGTTTGTTTATTATAAGAATGAACCGGTTGCTATGTGGATCAATTTGCCAGATCTCAATCAATGGTTCGGAGAACTGAATGGGCAGTTTGGTCTTTTGCAAAAACTGAAATTTTTATGGTTGAAGAAAACAAAAAAATGCAGCAAGTTTGTTGGGCTTGCATTCGGCGTTGTACCTGAATGGCAGGCAAAAGGTGTGGACAGCTATATGATAATGGAAGGAGCAAAAACAATTCAGGTTGGGCTGCTTTATGACAAATATGAAATGCAATGGATAGGCGAATTTAACCCGAAGATGGTGAACATTGCAGAAGCACTCGGCACATATAGAAGCCGCATATTAGCCACTTACAGATATCTGTTCGACAGAACGAAAGAATTTAAAAGACACCCGATATTATAGTTTCGGATTGCGAATTTTAGATTGCGGATTTCTTCTATTGAAGAATTCATTACTAAATTTTATCTCCGCAAGAGGCGATTGCAAATTGCATCTTAAAATTTATGCACTAACTGCAAACTGGCAACTGCAAACTCAAAACTGAAATGTAACTTGCAAGCGTATGGATAAATTCATTGTTTCAGCGAGGAAATATAGACCACAAAATTTTTCAACTGTTGTTGGTCAATCGCATATTACCACTACTTTAAAAAATGCAATCAGAAATAATCAACTCGCACATGCATTTTTATTTTGCGGACCAAGAGGGGTTGGTAAAACAACCTGCGCAAGAATTTTAGCCAAGACAATCAACTGCGAAAATAAAACTGCGGATGGCGAAGCTTGCAATGTTTGCAACAGTTGCGTTTCTTTTGATCAGGGCACTTCATTAAATATCCATGAGCTGGATGCCGCCAGCAATAATTCGGTAGATGATATCAGATCGCTTGTTGAGCAGGTGCGTTTTGCGCCGCAAGCTGGCAGATATAAAGTGTATATTATTGATGAGGTTCACATGCTCAGCTCTTCTGCGTTCAACGCTTTTTTAAAAACATTGGAAGAGCCACCGCCTTACGCCATTTTTATTTTAGCTACAACCGAAAAACATAAAATCCTTCCAACGATATTAAGCCGTTGCCAGATTTTTGATTTCAAAAGAATCACCACAAACGACACGGTTGAACATCTACAGGAAATTTGTGATAAAGAAGAAATAAAAACTGAGAAAGCTGCATTGCAGGTAATCGCTCAAAAAAGCGAAGGCTGCATGCGCGATGCGCTGAGCATTCTCGATAAAATTTCCAGTTTCACCAATAATGAAATCACTTATCAGAACACATTAGAACATCTAAATATTTTAGATGCTGATTATTATTTCAAGCTGATAGACGCGATGCAACAACAAAATTTAGCAGATGCAATGTTGCTGTATGACGATATCAACAAAAAAGGCTTTGAAGGAGATTTGGTATTGAATGGCTTTGCTGAGTTCATTAGAAATTTAT
>CAIYPC010000516.1 GCA_903927975.1 uncultured Bacteroidota bacterium
AATGCCAACATTAAAAACATGATACCAAGTGTGATCAAACAAAACAAAAGCGATGGTGGATATTTAGAAATATTCATAAACGAAAGAAAAGTAAAGAGCCTATTTTTTTGCGCTGACCACAATAAAGGATCCCCATAAATATTTATAAAACGAACGATAATAAAAAGCAGCAAAGCGCCTAATCCAAATTTTAAGAACATGGATTTTCTTTTGGCGATATCCATTTCAAATAATTTTCCGGATGCAAATCCAACAAGCATAATACCCAACCACGGAATCGGTGGATATGCCATCACAAAAACTGTTTGAGAAGTTATTGGCATTGCACCAAGGGCGAAAAATGGCGATAGAATCGTTTTTATTATAGAACCTTCCGCAAAAGGAATCAGCGGAAAAAGGTCATGAAAGAATATAATCAGCAACCCGATAATGCCAATTGTTTTTGCTGATGATTTCAACAACAAGCTAAGAACAATAAAACCAAAACCGATGGTTGCAATCACCTCGAAAATCAATGTATGAAAACCAGCGTCTGCAAATAATCCAAAATTCACAAAGGTAAATTCAAGCAATATCAGCCAGAGGCCGCGTTTCAACAAAAATTTTCTGCTCGCTGAAATGTTTGCTTTATTTTGAAAAGATATATAAGCTGATGTGCCAGCCAAAAACACAAATGTTGGCGCACACAAATAAGTAATCCATCTTGTGAAAAAAAGAATAGGAGTAGTAGTTGCTAAATTAACCGGGCTTTGTGTGATGGAACTCACGTGCATCATGTCGCGCACATGATCCAACGCCATAATGATCATAACAAGCCCTCGAACAAAATCAATGCTGTAAATCCTTTTCATCTCTATCCGTTATTGTATAATTTTATTTTGATGAAGCTCCTATTTACAAATTTATTGTGTCACATAGCCAAGGGTTTCGTAATAGGACATCGCGGTTCTCGCGGCCAAGGAAACTTTCACATTAGCAATCATATCTTCTTTTTTAATTCCTATTCGCATCATGGATTGCCCGCAAGTAATAAATTTTACGCCTGCTTTTTGCAGCTCTTCAATCAATGCTATGTTTGGGTTTGATGATTTGTATTTTTCTAAATATTTTTCATCTTTCAACAATATATTAAGCCCTTGCCTAAAAACGATGACAACAGCGTGAATATTTGCAATTGGTATTCCAGCAGCAACATGAAGGTTCAAAGTTCTGGCAACTTCAGAAAGTCCATCATTAAGTTTTTTCATTTTGTTTTTATCAACAGAAGGCATAAAAAACAAAAGCTTATACTGCATGTTAGGATCTTGCTTCTCTTCAATATCAGGCACTGGCAACACGCCAGACTCTTTACTGCTTTTTATATACGGATAGCTCATGATTGCTTCTAATGCAGCTTCATGTATGCTATCTTTCTGTTCTTCAGTCAGTGTATCTTTTATTACAGGAATGCTATTCGCTTTTAAAGTATTTGCGCTTATGATAGAGAACAGGAATACCAAAAAAGAAAGGAATTTTTTTTTCATAAATGTTTTTGTTTTCTATCTAAATATAATTTTCTTTTACTTAGCAGAAGAAGAATTTCGGATATATTAAAAACATCCATGTGTTGAACATTAGAATGAGAAGAAACCAAAGAAAGCTGTGAGTATTTTTTATTTTCTTATCCTTTCTCTATATGCCATCAAAGCATTTTCAATTAGTTGTTTGAGCGCAATAGAATTAATTTGTTTGTCTGATTTGATTTCTACATAACGGGAAATTTTTCCGGTCCCTTTAAGCAGATTATCAGGGTCGGGCAAGTCAGGTCCTTTGTAGAACCCAAGCTTAAGCCCTTTTTTTGAGGGAATAATTGTACAAATCATTTCAAGGTATTTCTGACCGTAACAGTAAGCAACCATTCTTGCAGATATGTCCAATTGTTCAATAATATCAGGAAGGATTGAGAAAAGCACTTCGCGAAGTTTTAGCGCATTGGCATAAACCTTTTCATCGTATTGCGATAAGAAAGCTTCTACTTTTTTATCTGCTAACATGCTTTGTCTGGTTTTTTCTATTGTTTTGAGGGAATACAAAGTTAAGCAAGCTTCGATCTCTTATACAATCCTGCAGAAAATAAAAATCACAAGTTGCTTCTTTGCATAAGAAATTGAAAAGACTTAAAGAAAATATGCCAAGCAGATCTATTGATTTGCACAAATATTCCATATCTTTTAAAAATAAATTGATTCATGCCAAATAGTGATAGAAATAAAAATAGTCCACTAAACTATCTCAATATTCTTGTGCTTGTTCTTTCAGTGTATGTTTTGCTTTCTCTGCTCGTTGATACTTTTTTTAAATTGCCTGTGCAGGTTTCGCGTCTGTTGGAAATGCTTGACAATTCAATTTGTGTATTTTTTATTTTTGAGTTTTTCGTTCGTTTCTTCAAGGCAGAAAATAAATTGAAATTTATGCATTGGGGATGGATTGATCTGGTATCGAGTATCCCAACCTTTTCATTCCTTCGCATGGGCAGAACACTTCGCCTCATCAGGATTTTGAGAGTGCTAAGAGCATTTCGTTCCATCAGACATTTCATTCATCATCTTTTTAAAAACAGGGCTTATGGAGCTTTCACAACCATTTCCATCATTGCTGTGTTAATGGTTATTTTTTCTTCCATTGCAATATTGCAGGTTGAACAAGCACCGAACAGCAATATTAAAACCGCTGAAGATGCGATTTGGTGGGCATCGGGCACAATCACTTCCAGTGGTTACGGTGATGTATATCCAGTAACAACTGAAGGAAGGATTCTTGCATCATGTTTAAGGGTTGTTGGGGTTGGGTTGATTGGGATATTTACAGGATTTATTGCATCGTGGTTTATGGAACATCATAAGAGGCCAAAAGAAATTATTAAATCAGATAATGAATCAGTGAACATAGAAACATTCGCTGATAACACTGTAAAAGAAAATTCTTAAAAAATTATTATCATGAATGCAACAGAATTAAAAAACTTGCAAGCACCACTTAAGGACAAATACCGAGAGCAACCTGAATCTGCAATCATCACATTAAAAGCAGAAGGAAAAATTGGAGAAGGAATATCATGCAAGGTAGAAACAGGCAGGGCGTTTGTTGAAGCGGGCCTTCATCCTGCAACAGGTGGAACTGGAATGTTGGCTTGTTCAGGTGACATGCTTCTTGAGGCGCTTGTTGCCTGCGCCGGCGTTACCCTACAAGCGGTATCAACTGCAATCGGTGTTGAAATAAAAAGCGGCACGGTTAAAGCAGAAGGCGATCTCGATTTCAAAGGAACATTGGGTGTTTCGAAAGAAGCTCCTGTTGGTTTTATAAAAATCCGTTTGAATTTTATTTTAGAAACAGATGCTTCAGAGGAGCA
>CAIYPC010000517.1 GCA_903927975.1 uncultured Bacteroidota bacterium
AATCACATCTTATCACCTGATGACAATGAACATGTACGACCTAAAGTAATTGCGTTTCAGGTTAAAAACCTTACCCAGATTCATTATTTGAATTCAAATAATTTCGAGGTAAAAAGAACCAAATCCACCTTCACTATTATTTGCACCAGACAGGAACACATTCCGCCTGAAACAGTTCATCATGCTTTGTTTTTAGTCAGGAATGTTTTGGACAAACAGATAGTAGATATTAATGGAAGAAAGCTGGTTAGGGTTAACGATGTGCGTCTGGTTTCCATCACGTCAGGTATTTATGCAGTGGCTGTGGATGTTGGTGTGGAAGGCTTATTGAGGCGGCTTGGGGTCTCGCAGAAACTCAATACTCTTCTTCATCCTTTCAAGGTTTCCATTCCTTCCAAGTTCTTTTTATGGGATGATATTGGCGCCATAGATTATGGTCATTCAGGCATAAAACTTTCCAAAACGATTGCTAAATTAGAATCTCTTCATCCTTCTGATGTGGCTGATATTATTGAAGATTTTGGCAAAGATGAAGGCTCCCGTGTTTTCGAAGCACTTAATGATGAACATGCAGCTGATGTGATGGAAGAACTGGAGCCTCATGCGCAGGTGCAGATTATTGAAAGATTATCTGTAGAAAAAGCCGCTGATGTGCTCGAGAAGATGCCTGCCGACGAAGTTGCGGATTTGCTGGAAGAACTGGAAGAAGAAAAAGCAGAAGAGATTTTGAAGGAAATGGACAGAGAGTCGTCCGATGAAGTGCGCGAACTGCTTGAATATCCAAGTCATTCGGTTGGCAGCATTATGAGTACTGATTATCTGGTGTTCAAAGAAACAACAATTATCAATGAAGTGCTGCAGCAATTGAGGGAACAAAAGCCGGAAGCAAATACTATTTATGCTTTATTTGTTGTTGACAAATCCGATAAATTTCTTTCCGCAATAACATTGCAGGATATCGTAGTTGCCAATCCTGATAAGACATTGAAAGAGATAATAAAAAAAAATCCGGTAACTGTTTTTGATGATGATGACATTGACGAACTCGGCGAACTTGTTTCTAAATACAATCTCCTTGCTGTGCCGGTTATCAACAAACATAAGCAACTCGAAGGAATGGTTGTGATTGATGATATAGTGGAAGATTTGCTTAATAAAGGAAAAACAAAATAATAGAAAGAAGATAATATTATGGCGTTGGTAAAATTTAAAAGGAAAAGGCTCTTGGCACAAATCGCAATGTTTGCAGCCATCCTTGGTCCGGGAATTATTACAGGCAGTGTAGATAACGATGCCGGCGGAATTACCACCTATTCAGTTGCCGGTGCTTTATATGGTTATAAACTCATCTGGACATTAATTCCATCATTCATTGTTTTGATTATTATTCAGGAAATGAATGCCCGAATGGGAATAGTTACAGGCAAAGGGCTTGCAGATTTGATACGCGAAAATGCAGGAGTAAAAATAACTTTCTTCATTTTCGTTGGCTTGCTTATCGCCGACATCGGCAACACTACTACCGAATTTGCAGGTGTTGCAGGCAGTATGGAAGTTTTCGGAATAAGTAAATATATTTCCGTCCCGGTGGTCGCCTTCGGAATATGGGTTTTAGTGGTGAAAGGCACATACCGAAGTGCAGAAAAGATATTTCTTGTTTTCAGTGTTTGCCTGCTCACCTACATCGTTTCAGCAATAATGGGCAAACCGCATTGGGCAGAAATAGGAGATTCCATCATCCATCCCAAAGTAGATATGAATTCTCAAAGCATTGCTCTGGTAATTGGTTTGGTCGGCACCACCATTGCGCCATGGATGCAGTTCTATATGCAATCCTCCGTAATTGAAAAAGGATTGAAAATGAAAAACTATAAGTATGTCCTTCTTGATATCTTTATAGGATGCGTAGCCACTGTTGTTGTGGCGTTTTTCATTATCGTCGCCTGTGCATCCACCTTGCACGAAAACGGAATAGTGATACAGGAAGCCAAAGATGCAGCTATGGCTCTAAAACCACTGGCTGGCGCATTGGCAGGCGCTGTATATGCCTTCGGATTATTTATAGCATCTATCTTTTCCGC